>JAYTAK010000110.1:0-2132 GCA_043737515.1 Candidatus Kuenenia sp.
TGCGACGAATTCAGAATTCTGGAAAACCAAACGCACGGCCAACACGGTCCGCGACCGCCGCAATGTCCGACGCCTCCGCGCCGCTGGCTGGCAAGTGCTCGTCGTCTGGGAATGCTGGACGAAGAAAATCGACGACGTGCTGATTCCGAAGTTGCATGAATTTCTGTGCGAGTAGATTGAAAAAACCAAAGGCTTTGGACTGCGGCAGCCTGCTGCCGCTTTTGTGTTCGCAGCCTGCTGCGGATCGGGGCTTTGGGATTGGGCATAATGACTGGGCCAGTGCATAGTCACCCGGTCGGCCAGCAGGCTGGCTGATGAAAGCGGCAGCAGGCTGCCGCAGTCCAAGGCGCTGCCGTCGAACGAGTCATGCTCCGGCACCACCCGATTCGTTCGCCTGCGTCAATCGATTCCGGTAATGACCAGGGATCGCGGTAAATGCCTCGTTGTAAGTCGCTTCGAGAGGCAGGTTGACGTATCGCCGACTGTCGAGGAACAGTGGCATCAGAGGCAACTCCAGTCCGACCGCCATTGGTTCGACATAGGCAACGGGAGGGCGCACAGCGTGGTACGCGACCGCAGTCAGTCGCCGCTGATCCGGGAAGCTGAACGGAGCCGACGGATCGATTTCATTCCAGATCGCTCCATGAATTCCCTGCGGGTCGAGATTCCCCGGCGGATACGGATCAACAACCAATAAATGGATGCCCTGTTCGATCACGCTGCAACACTTATCGAGAAACCGATCCAGAGTCCGCAGGCTGGACTTGTTGCCTGACGAGAGCAGTTCGACGTGGGCGACCAGTCGGTCATTAGACGAGTGGCGAATGGCCAGCCGATTACGCCGCTCGCTGTAGATTTCCGCTTCTGACGCAATCTGCGTGACGGTGACAGCGGGCTTCGTCCTCGTGAGCGTCGCTGTGCCGCCAGCATCAGCATCATCGGCAGTCTGAGCTGCGGAAGAATTCTCGTCGAACTCCAGAGTCAGAACATCCGGCCCAGTGTCCCCGGCAGCCTGCTCGGCTTCGGCGTAGTATTGTCGCGGCAACAGACCCGTGTTCAGGACTCTGGTCAGTTCACCGATCCAGAGTGTATGGAACCCGTGATACGTACCGGCAGAAACAAGAGTCCAGTCATGCATGGGCATCGGGGGGATTCACTTTGCGTCGCAGAAACAAGTAATTCGGACATCATGCAGCATATCAACGGCTGAACGCCAGGGCGAGTGCAGTCCGTCAGCAAGTTCCGGTCAGCCAATGATTGACGATGCGTAGTCTGTAGGGTGTGACAAGCCACGCGCCGGCACACCGAATCACTAAATGTCACGCATGTTGCGGGGCAACCGCTACGCACACAGCATTCGTCGATGTCCTTTCATTCTGCATCACAATTTACCAAACTATGGCACTGGAAGTGACGCGATTCAGCGATCTCCAATTCAAATCTCCAGGACAGCGGAATCTACACCAACATGCCAATCAACATTGCAAGCGAGTTAAGTCTCATGCAAGGCACGTTCGAGTACATCGAAGCGAAGATTCGCCGCGATGCCGAAGGGACTACGTTTGGTGGTGACTTCGAATGGCTTTGCAAGTGGTTCCTGGAAAACGCTCCTCGGTATCGGAGTCAGTTCGACAAGGTGTGGCTATGGAAGGACTGGCCGGATCGATGGGGGACTGACGCGGGCATCGACATCGTCGCTCGTACGCGAGCGGGCGAGTTGTGGGCCATTCAGGCTAAGGCGGATCATCCTGACCGAGCGATTTCCAAGCGAGAAATCGACTCGTTCCTTTCCGAATCCAACCGACCGCAGTTCGCCTATCGATTGCTCATGGCGACGACCGACGACATCGGAGCCACGGCTCGCCGGACGCTGCACGGCCAGGAGAAACCGGTTGGCATTGTCCTGCGTGGTCATTTCCTGACCGAAGAAGTTGAATGGCCGGATCACATCGGAGGCTCCGCCACGCCGCTGGATCGATGGACCGCACGACCTCACCAGGCGACCGCGATCAAAGCCGTTGTCAAAGGGTTCCGAGACCATGACCGCGGCCGACTCATCATGGCGTGCGGCACCGGCAAGACGCTCACCGCACTTTGGATCGCCGAGCGGTTGCAGAGTTCTCTCACGCTGG
>JAYTAK010000111.1:0-4964 GCA_043737515.1 Candidatus Kuenenia sp.
GGGTGGCCGGGGCTGGACTGAGCGGAGCGAAGGAAGCCCCGGGGTTTCGGGCTGGCGCCCTCCAACCCCGGCCACCCATCAATCCATTGCTGACAGAGCGATAGTGCGAAGTAACCTTCGGGACATTTAGCGATTGGTTCCTGACCCTTTTTCCCAACCGGTTTATATCGACTGCCGAGAGTCACGCAAGGGCGGTTGCAAATTCCACGGATTGCCGTGCGATTGGTGTCAAATCCAGGACGACGGGGGTTGTGAATCTTTCACGGCACGTCCGTCTCGTCACCGGTAAGCTGCAGAATACTGCGCGCCTCAACCGGCGGCAGTTTCTGGATTTCAAGATCATCGAGCTGAATCTCCGCCTGTCCGGTCAGGGCGAATGAGACGCGGAATTCTGAAGCCGCCGATATCGGGCGAATCAGTTCAAAGGACTGCCACTCGGACGTCAGCTTCGGACGCAGACCGCTCTCAGGCCCCAGCTCGGAATCAAAGACCAGTACGGGACGCGGCGTTGTTCCGGACGCTGTCCTTGCCTTTCGCAGGCGACCTCGCACCAGCATCACGTCGCCGGATTCGACCGAAATCCCGGGAGTACTCAGAGACAACGGCGTGACTTCCGGAGTCGGACCAGGGCGAGATTGCCAGGCCTTCAGTGTCAGGACGGTGTTCCTCGTCGATGGTTCGCTGACAAGATCTGCCGTGCTGGAGAATGGCGCATCCGGCGCGGCATCGCGTTGCCAGCCAACTTCGGAAAACACCCGCACGTTTTCAAAATCTCCTGATGGCAGCAGGTTGTCTGAGACACGACTGCGCTGATGATCCACATAGTGCATCAGCCTCCAGTGTTGCGGCAGCGTGTTGAAGGAAAGTGCATGCGGCGATTGTGCCGGGGCGCAGAGTTCCGCAATGGCATCATTCCAGCAGGCTTGCTGCACCTGTCGCAGAATCCTGAGGCAATCATTGCTGAGGATTGCGGCTTCGTCGAAGTCGCGACTGGAAAGTTCATACTCCGCCCGATCGAGCGCCTGCCTTGCCGACGCCAGCAGTGCGTCAGCGCCGCCCGGAACACTGTGTTCTTCGCGCAGAGCTTCCACAACCTGCAGGACGCGTACGTATTTCAGGTTCGCCAGCTTTGTTGACTGCGTCGCCGCACGTTCGGCCATGCCATGCACTCGTGCTTCAAGACGGCGAAAAAGTTCCTGATCGGACGAAACAAGAATTGCGGCACAGCGGTCAAAGTCGCTGATTTTCACATGCAGTCCGCCCGCTCTGACATCGCTGGGAATGTAGTGAATTCCGGTCGTGGAAATCTGATATGCGGACGCCGTCTCCGTGGCAGCGACGGTCAATTCAATGCTGCGTTCATACATCGGACCAGGGACGATTTGCGACGATTCATCCCAGATCATCGGCAGAATCAACATCGCTCGGTCGGTCGTGAACACTGCCGCGTCGGAACCGGATGGCGCATCCAGTGTCCCTGCGCTGGTGGAGATGTTTCTGCTGCCGAGAGCCGATTGAATGCCTGACGGGCGTTTGCGGCCCAGGCCCGGTTCAGACGCCGCCTTCTCTGATGCCAACTGCAGACTCAGGTGACCATCCAGTCGGCCGCGTGCCAGAAACGGTTCCAGGAGTTTGATTTCCAGGCAGGCAAGTTCGATCGCAATTGCTGTCTCCTGATCACGCAGATTGTCGGGTTGCAGCGGGGCCGTTTTCCAGAAGCCAATTCCTTTGCAACCTGCTGAGATTGCGGCGTAGACCTGATGCTGAATCTGTTCGGGTTCCACGTACGGCTGTTCCAGCTTCATGGCAGAACGCCATGCCTGCTGCGTGGAGGAAGGTTCGATCTGGATCCACGTCCACGGAAAAGCCAGTTGTCCGCCAGATCGACGGCGGCGAAACAGCAGGTTGCGGAGTTCGCCAAAACTTTCGGACCGACCGACGACGTGGCGTCCAATGCCGATCAGATCGATCTCCCGCGCGGCGGCACCTTCGGCTTCAGTCAGATCGGCCAACTGAGGTCGCTGAAATGTACGATCAGCGCTGCGAACTTCGCGCGACCATCCCAGCAGTTGCGCCAGATCGTCCCGCGAAACACGCGTCCCGAAATACCAGCCGGAAGCGTTGGGACACAGTTGATCAAGTGGCGGAAGGGCCTGCAGCACCGTTGAAAAATCACCAGGCTCAAATTCCGGATGCGGCGGCGTGGCGAGCACGGCAAAGCCCGAGTCATACAAATCCCGCGCGCGCTGAGCCTGACGGACATCCGGCACCCAGACGGTATTCAGGCCCAGTTGATGAAACACGTCAAACGATTCACCATGATCCGGTGCCATCCGCAGCAAGGCGGGCTCGTGATTGAGCTGAATCGAATCGAGTGAGATATCAAGTGGCAGGTAGTTGCGCGGGGCCAGTGTTGGCGTTGTCGTTGATCTGAATGCATCAGCGGCCAATGCGATCATGTCGTCGTCGGGCGAGAGAACGGGACCATATTCGACAGCGCCAATTTCAACGAATTGTTCGCCTGGAATCGCATCGAACAGCACCGCCAGACCGATGACGAGCGCTCCCCGTGTGTTGATGTCCGCCTGATACAGTTCTGCCCGCAGGCTGCGCAGTTGGGCATCGACCGCTTGTTTTGTTGCTTTCACAACAAGCGTTTTGGCAACATCAACTTCACGCAGCGTATCGCCGCGAATGATGGTCTCCAGTGGCTTGCCCGTTCTCGGATCAATTGTCTCAGGCAGCAGAATGATCAGACCGGAACGCACTCCCGCAGTCGAAGCGACGACGGTGACCGATGCTGAAAAATCGTGGTGCAGTCGCGATGCCGCTCGTGGTGACTTGAAGACCACGGCTTCATGCAGGCCTGCGTTTCGAATTTGAAATCGATGGGCGTTCGAGTCGGTATTCGGCGTTTCTATCGGTGTTTCTATCCGGGTGATGCGCGTGGCGTTGGTGTCCGGTGGCGGCAACCAGCTCGGCGTTTCGTCCTCGGCTTTCGATGCCGCCGTGGAAAGAAGAAGAAGACAAAGAAACGGTATCAATGTGCGGAGTTGCCGCGAAAAGCGGGCGATTGACGCCGGACACCGACGACCCTGTTGGCCCGTGAACGGCGCGCACCACTCACGCAATCTGCCCGACGACAAATCCGCCGTCGATCCGTCAGTGTTTTCGTGGTCGATGGTTATTGGTTCCATTGTCGTCGGGATTATCCAGTGTACTGTCAACGCTTGGAATTGGGGTTTACGAAATCAGCCGCAGGGCTAACGCCCAATGGTGCTTGCTTTAAAGTAGACGTCACTCTCCGAGTGACGAAATGCGATTGAATTGGCCACATCACACATCCATCACTCGGAGAGTGATGCCTACTTTGTTCTAATCCAAGTGCCATTGGGCTAACGCCCTCCGGCTGTTTGGGTGGCCGGGGCTGGACTGAGCGAAGCGAAGGAAGCCGCCGGGGTTTCGGGCGATCGCCCTCCAACCCCGGCCACCCCAAAATCAAGATTTGACGAAGCTCGAGGCTGGGCTTTGGACAAATCTGCATTGTGGAGCCAGTGTTAAAGGCGAAATAGGCAAAGCGGTAAGCACTATAACCCAGACCCCGATTTCGCTCCGAGGTCAAGTTTGACGGCTTCGTTGCAAAAATGCAGCATTTGATGTCAAAAATGCTTGAGAGGAGGACACCCGTTCGGCAGAATGGCCTGAAATGTGCCCTTCCGGAAAATTTGTGCTCAGTGCCTTAGTGCCCAGGGAACGCCCCCAAATGTCAATCTCCAGGCAAATCAACGATTCGGAATCAACCAGCCTTCCCGCCGAAATGCTGGAACTTGCCCGACTGATCGATGCCTCGACTGGTCCCGAGAAAAAGGCGTTATCCGCGGCTTATGAACGAGTCGCGGAATCCATTCTGCGGCGCCGACGAATACTCAATTTGGTTCAGGAAGCCCTTTCCCAGTTGCGACTGGACGTCAAATACCTGATGTTTGACCTTGAGACGACTCGCCGCGAACGGGATCAACTGCAAGCGCAACTGGAAGAATACGACCGCGGGTTTTAGGCGGCTGGCTCGATCGTTCCTCATTATTCGCCCGTTTTCGTCGTTCGAATTGATCTTGGCCTGATTTTCTGGATCAAGCTAAACTGCGGTTTCCTTATCGCTCATTCGGAAACTGGCACGATGTCGATGCAATGGAAATGGAATTCGCTGCTATTGCTGCTGGCGCTCACTCAGGTTGGCTGCGTGCATCGTCGCGTCACGATCAATTCCTATCCGTCCGGAGCGCTCGTGAAGGTGGATGGCAAGGACATTGGCTACACGCCAGCCTCATTCGACTACACATGGTACGGCACGCGCGAGGTGCAGTTGCTGCGGGACGGCTACGAAACGCACACGGAATTGGTGGATATTCCGGCTCCGTGGTATCAGAAGTTTCCGCTCGATTTCGTGAGCGACAATTTTCTGGGGCGACACGTCACCGATCATCGGCAGTTTTCGTTTCAACTGGAACCCAAGCGCACCGACTTGTCGAGCAGCGTGATGCAGCGAGCCGGTTCGCTTCGCAGTGAAGCCCAGCACGGTCAGTAGCGTAGCGTCGCTGAAATGCAGCGGCACAGGTGCCAAAAATCGACGGCTGGCCAGTATGTGGAATTGTAGGGTGTGACAAGCGCCAGCGCCGGCACACCATGTCTGTGATCCGTTGTGCCTACGCGTTGCTTGTCACACCCTGCTCAACAAACGTTGAGAGTATTGTTTTCCTGAGAAGATTTTAGCGTGCCACTTTACAGTAGTCGCGGACCGTGCGAGCAAATTTGTAGCCACGTTCGCCAGAACGTGGGCGATCCAGAGGAAACCCACGCTCTGGCGAGCGAGGCTAGTGCGCCTGTGAAGGCGATTGCATAGTCAGGTGAGAGTCCTGATCAGAGCATACGTTAGTGCTCTGTAGCTGAAAGTCACTGCGTTTTCA
>JAYTAK010000112.1:0-2131 GCA_043737515.1 Candidatus Kuenenia sp.
CGCATGGCTGTGCCCCACTGGAGCGCTGACTATTTTCGCTGGCAACTCAGAATGGATGAGCCGGACCAGCGCCGGTATCTGATCGCGGCATACGACGGCTCTCAACTAGCTGGTGTCGTGCCCTTCTTTCCAGCACAGTTTTCCCTTGATGGAGAACGCTTTGGCGCGTCGCAGGCCAGTTGGCTGAGTGTCGCTCCGGAATTCAGAGGGCAGGGCGTTGCCGGAAAAATGATCCAGGCTTCGCGAGCCCTGCATCGCGAACTGGGGCTGAGATTTCAGCTCGGGTACGCCTACTACGGTCATCAATCATCACAGGCCCCAAAGTTCTGGCTGCGATCGCAGACCTCGACAACCGCTACAATCCGCAAAGCCGGATTCTGGGTTCGGGTGCTCGAGCCGGCACTGGCAGCCAACTGGAATTCCAGTTCATTTGAGCGATGGGCTACGAAACTAACGGCACCATTCTGCGGCGTCCCTCGAATTAAACCCCGCTCCAACCTGGTCATCCGTCCTGCGGAGCCGCGAGATCTGCCACGCTGCCTGACGCTGGCCGAGCAATCGACAAAGCACTGCAGACTGAAGCTCGTCTGGGATTCTGAGTCACTGAGCCGACAATTGGGACTGCACGGCTTCAACCATGCACTCGTGGCCGAAGAAGACGGTGAACTGCGCGGGTGCATTACGTTCTATCTCCTGCCGATGATGGGGCGCACAGAGGCAACGTTTGCATTGATGGATCTCGTGCTGGTCTCCGAACTTTCCCGTTCCGCCCGGATCGAACTGCTGAATTCAGCATTGTTGCAGATGAAACAACACGGTGCCGTCGCCGCCCTGAAGCTGCGCGTCGGAGATTATCCGCGCAGCCTGTTTATGAACATTGGCTGGTTGCCTCGACTGTCGGATTCTCACGTACTGGTCACCTGGGCTGGCGAGCCGCAGTCAATCCCGTCCCTCGGACGAATCCACGTTCTGTGGCGCTAGCGGACTGTTGATTCAGTCTGAGTTTCCCGTGGGCTAGGCTTCCAGCCTGGCATCCATTGAAGAAAACGCCAGGTTTTTCGCAGAGCAGTGACAAGCTGGAAGCTTATCCCACGTTAAATCAACAAACCGGCTTGCGATATTCCCCATTGAATCAATCTTTCCCGCTCTTGCGCCGGGTCAGATAAAACCATGCGTTTCGTAAGACATTCCGAGTGCTGAATGAAAAAGCACCGACCGTGTAAAAGAAATTGAGGCAGGTCAGAATGGTCGCCCTCGGAGTCCCGCACGCATAACAGTTGGACAACTCCGGACGAAACCGAGTCTTGAAGTGGGCCATGCCTTTTGTATTGTAAAAGGGGTCGCCAAGGTGATAGGCAACGACCAGCCCCCAACGCACAAGCGGGCTTGTGCGTTTTCCTTTGAATGTGTGAGTGCCTTTCCAGGGCAGCATACACAGCGACGCTTCCTCAACCCCTTCGGCTTTGAGTCCATCAATGATCCACTTGATCAAAAACGGGATCGTTCCACGAGGAGCGTTCTGACGCTTGCGGTACATTTCGAATGCCCAGCCTTTGCCTCCGCGCATCGGATTGGCAATCACAAAGGCCTCCACGCGCATCGCCTTCTGGTCTTCCGCAATGAACAGCCGTCGCCGTCCGAGATGTTCCGGCTGAAGTTTTCCCAGGAGAAAACTCAGTTCTGTGGAATAAACCCGATCCTTCAGGTCGTCCCTCTGAATCTCGAACAACTCTTCGGTGAGCTTCTTCCAGGATTCATCATCCATCATCTCCCGAAGGACTTCGCGACAGGCAAGTCCCATCCGCTGACAAAAATTGAATTGCCTGCGGACCCATTCGTACGGCTTGCCGGACCAACTGAGTGATTTCAGATTCAGAGAAGTATTCTCACCAAATTTTGTCACCTGCCAGCCAGCCTCTTCGAACAGTGGGCGATCCAGTTCGCCAATGGAATAGCAGGCCACAAAATGCCGCGTTCGCCGCGCCAGTTCGGCCAGGCGGGCAATGATTTGTCGGCGAATTTCCACCGGAGCAAGAATTCCTCCGGAAATGTGAATGTTTCGGCCCGATACAATGACGGACATCGCAGCCGAGTGGTCCGGTGCCAGGTAACAAAGTCGATGAGGCTCGAC
>JAYTAK010000113.1:0-4960 GCA_043737515.1 Candidatus Kuenenia sp.
TCGGGTTTGAAATGAAACGGCTTGCGATCACGCTGACCCACGGTCTCGAAGACCAAGGTCTCATCGATCTACAAGCCGCTGCTGCACCGGGACGGCCATTCCGGTGCAGCTTTCTTCTGTGAAGAAGACGCTGTGGTCACGGACTTGTCAAGCATCGTCGCTAAAGATCTTAGGTCTCATTGATTTGCATATTTGATGACATGGAAATGACAATTGACCCACTTTAGTGTCAGCCGGAATTTCGATTCCATCGCGACCTTCGGCAATGATGTTGCATGAATCGAAAACTACTGCTTCTTCACTCGTCGAAACGTGTAGAGTTCCTCGCGAAGTTCAGGCTGAAACCCCTGAGGCTTGTCGATGAGTCGCAGCGAAAAACTCCGCCGTTTTGTCGGAACAGACTCATCGGCAAACTGAACGCTGCATGTGAGGCGTTGCTGACGGGAATCCGGATCGAGAAGTACACACAAGGTCTCTTCAGGATTGCTGCGAGCCTGAGAAAGGTAACCGACACACTCACCGCCAATTCGAAGTTCAGTGCCAGCAACTTCGAGGATCGCTGGCTTGCCTGGTTCGTCGCCCGACGCCAGTGGCAGGAAAGAGGGCCTGTTGTCCGGGAAGACACCATCCGAGAATCTCCATTTGCCCTGCAATGATTCCACTGGCAGATCGGAACAATATCCCTGAATGCTGTCGATCGCGCTGCGGGCAAATCGAGCCGTCGTCGGATTCGTTTCCTTCTCGAGGACTGGCAGGGCGCGAACCGCGTGGTGCTCAAACGAACCGAGTCTTGCAATTGCATACTGTCGTACACAGTCGAAGTGATCGTTCAGGGAGGTGAGGTTAATTGTGGCCTGCATCCCCCATTCTGGATTGGCCAGGACTTCGATGATTTCGTCGATTGCCATCGGACGCCGCGTTTCCCACGGATCCATCAAACGCACGGCTGTTTCCATCATTTGAGTGTCATTGGAGTGTGCCCATTTCAGTAATGTGTCATGAATCAGTTCGTTGTCCGGGTGCGATATTCGGAGATGGTCCATCGCTTCAGCTTTTACGTCAAATACGAGATCGGATTCAATCACTCTTGTCACGCAGGCGAGAATCTCAGGAGTGAACTCCTGGTGATGCAGTAACCACGGAGAGGCGCAACCGCGATTCGAAGGCGATGAATCTGTTTCGGCAACTTCCATGAGCCGTTCGGCAATTCGCGAGTCTGACAATTGAGAACAGAAATTAAGGCTGTACCTGCGGACCAGTTCGTTCTCGTCATGCGAGGCGACAAGCATCGCGGGAATCAGCATGGCTGCGTTCTTTTGAGTCCAAAACCTGATGTCATTCGCATTTCGTTGAAAGCCAAAGTACAGGATCAGCATCGTGAGGCGTTGATCAGAATTGCCTTCGCTCAGCGTCTTCGAAACTTTAGACGCCAACTCTGTATTCAGTTCCAGAATCGAAAATGGCTCTGTCAGGATGCTGTCATCCGCTGAGTAAGTCTCAAAGAATTTTCTGAGGGACGCTTCCGGGTGTTTGGCAGCAATCCGATTCAAATGGTCGATCGCCTGATTTTGATGACGCGGTCCGGAGATCCTGACAATCGCTCTGGCCAGTCGTTTCAATTGTGCCCGATCTGTAGTCTGCTCCGCCAACAAGACCCACTTTGTCATTTGACCGCGAATCTCAGCATCATACTGCGGCTTCGTGCGAAAGTACTTGATCGCCTCGTAGGAGGTAATCGCTTTCGAATCGGCATCGACGGTCTTTGTCTCCGTAACGGTCGAATTCTCGAATTCTTCAAGCCAACTGGCAATGGCTTTTCCGCCAAAGCCAACCTGCACATTTTCAGTGGCAGCCAGCCACTCCGCTTCCTCAGAACCTGGCGTGTCTGGCTTATGTTGATCAGTTGCTGGAACGGAGTCAGCAACGGACCATGAAAACTCAGAGAGTTCCGGAACTCCTAGTTTCCTTCGAGCAGCTTTGTTGGAGGTCCATGCCCCTTCGAGTGCATCATCCACAGCACGCAGGGAAATCCTGCCGGAACAATTCTCTTCTGCTTCCCAGCGACCAGCGAAACGGCGATCCTCCTGAGACCACTGCAGGTCAAAGGAACCGGACACTTGCTTCATTCCGCCGGCAAATGTGCCGCGATAGCGGCCCGGCTCCGACATCGATAGAGTCACGATGCCCCAATCCGAGCTGACCCAGTCTCCGCTGATGTCTTTAGGCTCCGTCTCATCAGCCACCTGCGCAAAGAGCAGAGCAATTCCAAGCAAGCCAATCATGGACAAGTTCCTCTGCAGTCAGCACGGTCAAGGATTGTACTCGGGATGCCTGACAATCATACGCAGGCATCGAAAGTCTATCGAGGAATCCATATTCCTGCCAATTGACCTTTGATCCTGCTGCCAGACAGGAAACGGCAGGAATATGCGGGGCAGGAATATGAAACCAGAAAATCCGCGAAAGTGGATCACCCGATCGCTCGATCCATCAAGGCAAGAGTGACAGAGCACTAGGAGTCTGTCTGAAATCTGCAATAATGTCACAGCTCTGATTGATGTTAGTCTTTTCGGACAAAATCCTGTGAACAGCAAACGCGCGATTGCTCAGCTATTGCAGCACCTTTCTGGTGTCGGAGTCACCCATGTGCCGCGGGTGGAGTTTCCTAAGGCAGCGAAACCGGCACAGAAGGCTGAATCGGCGGCGCGCGGCAGCGCTGCGAAAGCGACTACCGATGGAACTGCAGCAACGGAGGCCACAAAACCGGGACGGAAGTCACCGAAAGCCGCAGCCACGGCGGTTCCTGAAATGCGTCGTCCAGCCAGTGGCTTGCGGTCGATGGAAGAACTCAAGGTCACGGATGAACATCGTCCTGCACCGCTTGCAGAAGTTCAGGAACTTGTGAATCAAGAGTTTGCCGATGCAAAGAAAAAGCATGACGCCTTGTGTTCGCTGGCGGCGATCGTGGCAAAATGTCGGCGGTGCAATGAACTGGCAACAACACGCAAGCAGACGGTGTTTGGTGTCGGCGATCCGAATGCGCGGATCATGTTTATCGGAGAAGCGCCGGGAGCGGATGAGGACGCGCAGGGTGAACCGTTTGTCGGCGAAGCCGGTCAGTTGCTCAACAAGATCGTGACGGCCTGCAAGCTGCGGCGCGAAGACATTTATATCTGCAACGTGTTGCGCTGTCGTCCGCCTGGCAATCGGAATCCGTTGCCGCAGGAAGCGTCCAACTGCCGCGAGTTTCTGGATGCTCAAATCCGGATCGTGCAGCCGGAGTACATTATCTGCTGGGGTGCCGTGGCTGCTCAGAATCTGCTGAATGAAACCCGCCCGGTGGGCAAACTTCGTCGTCAGTTCTTCACACACAACGGCGCGAAGGTGATGTGTACGTATCACCCGTCGTATCTGCTCCGCAATCCTTCGGCGAAGAAGGAAGTGTGGGAAGACATGAAGTTCTTTATGCTGGAACTGGGCGTTGAGCTGCAGTAGTGGGGGATTGTAAGCAAAGGCGAGCCGGGTACGAATACCTCGCGCGGTTGAGGATGGCACTTCCAATGTGGCCTTTTGCTCCCCGAAAAAACGCTGCTTTCGCGGAGCGAAAGGCGACATTGGCAACCGCGAGCGGTATAAGTGCCCGGATTTTTCTGGCAATCGCAACACATCAGGGGATTTACATCCCCCGCTCGCCGAAGTGAATGCCATTGGAGGCAAGCTCCGCCGGGGCGTACTAACTGAGCAAATCGAGCGGACATCGGTGAACGCCGTGGCAGCACACAGCGAACGGGAGAGTCAGCGATTCTAAAGTCTGTCCTCAGAGGCCCACAGAATTCGGCGAGCTTCATCAGCCCGCAGGAAGTGCGGTCGCGGCTGGTTGCCGTCTGGGTCAGACTCGGCATCGCCTGAGTGGATGGTGCGCTTCTTCGGTGGTTTGAATGCTGTTGCGGAAAAAAGCGTTGCCGCTGGAGATTCCGGATTCGACGTGGAAGCTGCGGCCGTCGTCTTATCCGCCGATTCAGTGTGGCGGTTGAGCAGACTACGGATCACATCGCTGCGCATCAGCATTCCGCAGACGATACCCTGTGCATCCACGACGGGAATTGCCGTGTTGGCACACGAACGGAACAGAGGCTGAACGGTCGTCAGATTTGCATCGAGACGTACCGATTCGGCATGACGAATGATGATCGACTGAATAGTGACGTCGGTTGCCGGATTGGCGATCAGGGCTCGCACGATGCTGCTTTCGCAGACGACGCCGGCCAGTTTGCCGCGTTCATCGGTGACGGCCATCAGGTCACAATCGCTGATGATCAGCCGCTCGGCCACTTCTCGCAGGGTTGAATTTTCCGGCACGACAAGGCCGTGACGAATTCGCATGAGATCTCGAACGGAACACTGCTGCACAGTACACCTCCTGACGCTGCTGGGACTAGCGAAAAACGCGGGGAGCGTTTTGTCAGCGTCAATCGACTCGTGGACAACCGTTTCGCCGGATGGCAACCGGTTCGAGGAGAGTGTGGAATTTGATTTGACTCAGATTCCGTTTCAAAGGACGCTGTTTGAGACAACCATATGTCTCCAAAAAGAATCTGCATCGCCAATCCGTTACAGGCGTTACAAAGTCGGCGTCCTGCCTGCTTTCACAAAGAATTTTGCAACATCAAGTCATGTTGTTCCTGTCGTATCGATTGCGATTCGCGGCAACGGAAGTGACCATGCCGGGACACCGGCGAACTTTCGTACACCGCAAGTACACGGCGTTGAGGCTGGCACAGCCGCGTTGTACAGATCGATTCAGCCGCAGCCGTAGGCTTAAAGCCAAGGATTTCTGCGTTAGCGGTCAGTTCGGACAGGACAGAATCGGTCGGCCTGAGTAGCATGGAATGTGGCCACGTTCGCCAGAACGTGGGCGATGCAGGGGAAACCCACGCGCTGGCGAGCGTGGCTACGTTGA
>JAYTAK010000114.1:0-2128 GCA_043737515.1 Candidatus Kuenenia sp.
AACACTTCGCCTTCGTGTTCCATCAGATGAATGTAGTGCGAAATCATCATGATGCCATTGCGACTGACAATGCCGATCAGGGTGATGAACCCAACCCAATGAGCAACCGACAGGCTGGTCGCACTGATCCAGACTCGCGGCCACTGCCACCATTCGGCTGCTTGCAGGGCCTCAGCGGTGGGCTGGTTCACGATCAGCAGAGTGATCACGGCCCCCAGTGCGGCCAATGGAATATTGGCCAGAACCTGTAACGCAGCTCGCCAGGATCCAAGGCACTTCGTTAACAACAAAAACACGCCAATCACCGACACGCTGCCCAACACCAGCAGCCGAAAATTGGCTTGCTGTTGTGCTTCAAACTGGCCACCGTATTCAATGTGATAGTTTCCCGGCAGAGTTCGCAGACGTTCTTCGATGGGTTTCGCCAGGTTCTTAATTTCTCCAACCACACTGGCCAGATCGCGTCCTTCGACGTTGCAGAAGACCACGATGCGCCGCTGAACGTGTTCTCGATTCAGCGTATTGGGTCCGGTGGTGTCGAGCACATCCGCGACTTCGCCCAGCGAAACTTTGCGGCCGGAGGGCGTGTCCAGAATCGTCTGCTGAATCACGTCCGGATCATTACGCGAGGCTTCGTCGTACCAGACGACCAGTCCGAAGTATCGGTCATCGTCCAGAACCTGCGAAACGACTCGGCCCTTGTAGGCCGTTTCCAGCAATGCGGCGACATCCCCCGGTGCCAGTCCATACCGAGCCGCGTCTTCACGACGAACCTGCAAACGCACCTGTGAAACCTCCACCTGGGGCTCCAACTGCAGATCAACGACGCCGCGCACCTGACTCATCGCCGCATAAACGTCCTGACTGGCATCCCGCAGTTCCCGCAGGTCGCTGCCGAAGACCTTCACGGCAATCTGAGCCCGCACGCCGGACATGATATGATCAAGTCGGTGCGAGATCGGCTGCCCAATATTGACCTTGATGCTGGGGATTAACGTAATCCGATCACGAATCTCCGCCAGAACCTGTTCGCGAGGTCGCCCAGTCGTCTCGAATCCCCACAAATGTGCAATCGGAATCAATCGCAGCATCGCAGCGCCCCAGCCGGCTTTATGACGGCGATACTCCTGCACGCGGACATCGATTTCGGATGAGTTGACTCCTTCCGCATGTTCATCCAGTTCGGCCCGGCCCGTGCGACGTGAGATGGAAAGGACTTCAGGAATCTCCAGCAGCAGCATTTCTGCACGTTGAGCCAGTCGCTGACTTTCATCCAGACTGGTGCCAGGTTCCGTCTGAAAGCTGATGGTGAATGTGCCCTCGTTGAACGGTGGAAGAAACTCGCCGCCCATCCAGAACAGGGCCAGCACCGCAACGCCGACCATCACGACCGTCCCGCCGAGCACCAGATTGGTATGCCGCAGTGTCCACCGCAGCATGACGGACGTGCCGGACTTCAAAACGCGGAGGACAAACGGGTCGCCTTTCTCTTCCAGAAATCTGGCCTTCGGCAACAGATAAGAAGCCAGTACCGGCGTGATCGTGAGCGACACCACCAGCGATGCGAGCAACGACGTCATGTAGGCCACGCCGAGTGGTGCGAACATACGCCCTTCCAGGCCAGCCATCGAGAACAGCGGGAACACGACCAGCACGACGATCAGCGTCGCGTAGACGATCGAGTTGCGAACTTCACAGGATGCGTCGTAAATCACCTTGATGGCATCTTCGGGAACAGCTTTCTGACGGTTCTCTTTCAGACGACGGTAGATGTTCTCGATGTCCACAATGGAGTCATCCACAAGATCACCGATGGCTACTGCGATACCACCGAGCGTCATCGTGTTGATCGAGATTCCAAGCCAGCGAAAAATCAGCACTGTCAGCAGGATTGAGATCGGCATGGCGGTCAGCGAACTGAGACTGGTGCGAAAATTCCACATGAAGATAAACAGCACCACAACCACCCAGATGGCTCCGTCACGAATGGCTTCGACCACGTTTTCGACGGCGGCTTCAATAAAGTCAGCCTGCTTGAAGATCCGATCTTCGATCACAATGCCTTCCGGCAAGTCGCGTTGCAGTTCTTCCAGCACAGCCCCGATCTGCCGATCCAGTTTCAGCGTAT
>JAYTAK010000115.1:0-4956 GCA_043737515.1 Candidatus Kuenenia sp.
AGATGAAACATGGGCGACCACCGCGACCAAAAAACTCGGCCTTGAAATCACCTCCCGCCCACAAGGAAGACCAAAACTCAAATAAACGGTTCATGACACGAATGGCACTGTCGTGAACATGAAACTGACTCTTTTGGCGCGATTCTGCGCGACATACATGCGATTTGAGAAGGCCTTGATCACGAACCTGGCCACTTGCGCAGCGGCACAAGAGCCAGCAGTAGTTGCAATGCATTTGATATAAGGGGGTTGCGCAGTTTCCCGCGATGTCGCCTGTGGATGGAGTGGCCGAATCCGTGATCAAGGCCATTTGAGAAGCAGGGGGCTCCTTCCCAAGCCACGCAACTCCCTCAGCATCCGATAGTGACAGTGCCATTCGTTCCTGACACCGTTTGTGTTTCTGGATATTTCTCGTTCACTGAACTGGGAGTCTTACGAGGTCCGATGGGCCTTCCCATCGAACGAGATTTGCATTTCAAGCCTACGCGGCTCTCGCTCTCTTCGATAGCTGGCAGGTGCGTTGAACGGCTCACGGGCCTCAACCGAAAGGTTGGGGCTCTGGTGTTAACCATGCGATCCGCGGATATACCGGCTTTTCCCTCGAATTCTGTGGATGACGCAATGTTCAGAACGACCAACCTACACTGCTCAGACAATGGCCTGACTCCGTTCACCGTTTTTGGTATCCTGTGGAGGTGAAAGTGGCCCGTCCACCTCGTCGGCAAATCTCCAAACTCAGATATTCACGATCGTTGCTGGATATGAGCAGTTCTCCGGAACTCATCAGAAGACTATTGAATGCGCACTACAGAGGTGACGAGGACGGGTTTCGCGCGCTCGCGATTGAAGCCATTGAACATGAGCGGAAACTGAATCATCATGTCATTGCTGCTGACATCGAGAAGCTACTCGCGTCTTTTGGTGGCGGCGCTAACAATCGACGTGACGTGTCACGCTTATCACAAACAAACGGTAGCCTGCCCAAGGATAAAGAGAGAAATGCTTCACTGCTGGAACTCGCTGATCCCAGAAAGACACTTGATGATTTGATTCTGACTGAACAACTTCGCAGTGAGTTGGATCGTATCGTGCATGAACGCCTGCACGCTGATATCCTTCGATCGCATGGAATTGCTCCGCTTTCAAAGCTTCTCTTTTGCGGGCCACCGGGATGTGGAAAATCGGTTGCAGCTCAGGCGATCGCTACAGCGCTGATGCTTCCACTTGCGACGGTTCGTTTTGATGCCGTTGTGTCTTCATATCTTGGTGAAACTGCTGCTAACCTGCGTAAAGTCTTTGATTACGCCCGTACACATCCGGTCGTTCTATTCTTCGACGAGTTTGATGCCATTGGCAAGCATCGGACATCTGCGGACGAGCACGGCGAATTGAAACGTGTCGTCAATTCCTTTCTACAATTGCTCGATGGCTTTCATGCTGACACTCTGACGATCGCTGCAACCAATCACCAGGGGTTATTGGACTCTGCGCTTTGGCGACGATTCGATGAAATCCTGTTTTTTGATCGGCCCCACTCCGATCAGGCTGTAGCACTTCTTTCGCGATTGTTTCACCAAATGCCAGTGGCGAAGCCGGTGCGGCTTGCGAAGGTCGCGGAGATGCTGACTGGTGCGTCCCATGCCGACTTTGAACGTGTCGCTGTGGACGCGATCAAGCAAACCATCCTCCGCAATGAATCGGTCGTGTCTGAACCAGTTTTGCTCAAGGCCGTAAATCGGCAACTGGAACGAATTGCGGTTACCTCCGACGCGAACCGTCCTTCAACAGAGTTCCGAGCGTCTACCATTCATGCGAAACGCTCACCTCGAAAGAAGAAAGCTTCTCCGTAATCCATGCCGCATCACCCGGACGATCAACGCCACAATCATCTCCGTTTGATAGCGGAGCAGTTCAATCCTGACCGCAGGAAACGACAATCGTTCGGCTCTGCACCGGTGATTCCGAACCGAGGTAAGGCGGCACGAGAACTCACTGAAGTGCTCGATCGGCTTCAGAACGAAGCAGAGAACCACCCGCCGCTTCCGCGGGGGATTAGACCGCATCTAGTGTTTCGAGTTCCTGTAATTCAGGATTCATCGCCTGCGCAAGTAGAGTCCGTGCTGCAAAAGGCTGGAATTACCGTCGTTGGAGTGGATGCCAAAGAAGCCGTTATTGCTTTTCACGATGACGTCCATCTGACGGAAATGCGGCAGGGTATTCAGACAATGGCGAGTGGTCCGGTTATCAACACTAAGACCGGCAAACGTGCAAAATCCACCGTCTGGGATGCGCTGGCTGTCATCAATGTGCAAGGTATGCACGGCTGGCGTTCTGCTGATCGAATCGGATTCGCACTCGCAGATCGAATCGGCTTCAATGGTGCGATGATTGATCCGCAGGCTCGCTATACGGTGGACATTGAGTTATGGCGTCAGGGAAGTCGTCAGAAAACACGAACCGCTGTTGAAGAAGTTCGCCTGGTGCTGAAGAGTACCGGTGATTCGGACGATCGAATTCACGATGCTTTTGAAGGCGATCAACTCTGCCTGCTTCGCGTTGCTTGTTCGGGAATCGCACTCAAGATCCTGGTTCATCTTCCAGTAATCGCAGAACTTGAACTTCCGCCAGTTCCTGCGTTTGATCCGCTTGTAATCCGCGACACGACCGTCCGCCAATTTCCAGCGGTGCCGCGTCCGCCGCAGGAAGGACCACGAGTCTGCACTCTCGACACCGGAACTACCACATCGCATCCGTTGCTTGCTTCAAATATCGGGCATGCGGAGGCTATTCTCACGCAGCAAACATCTCCCGATGATGCGCACGGCCATGGAACGATGGTGTCTGGCATCGCAGTGTTCGGAGATGTTCGTGCCTGTTATACAGCGGGCTCGTTTGCGTCCCCGGTCACGTTGTTTAGTGCGAGGGTACTCAATGAGCGAAACGAATTTGATGATGAATCACTCATCATCACTCAGATGGAAAAGGCAATTCAGTTCTTTCATCAGTCTCCGTATGATTGCCGGGTTTTCAATTTGTCACTCGGGACCCCGTCTGCGTGGCTGGAGACGAACAAGCGTCAGAGTCTTTGGGCCGAGCAGCTGGATGTTTTGGCTCGCAAACTCAAGGTGTTGCTGGTTGTGTCAGCTGGTAACCAGCACTTTGGATGGGGCCGAACAAGCGGCGATGCTGAGTCTGCACTTCTGGACTACCCCAAATACCTTTTCCATCCGGAATGCGGATTGTGCGATCCTGCGACAGCCGCCATTCCGATTACCATTGGCGGGATTGCTACAGAGACAGTCCCAAGTGCAAGGCGAGGAATTCAAACTGATTCGGTTTTCCGGCATGTAGCGGAAATCGGTGAACCTACACCCACGACACGGACAGGACCGGGACTGAATGGAGCGGTGAAGCCTGAATTCGTTGGTCCCGGCGGGAACTCCGTGTTCCGAGATCGCCAGACCATGGACACAGATCCGGCACTATCGGTGATGTCCTTGTCCCACAAGCCGACAGAACGATTGTTCGCATTCGAGAGTGCCACGAGCTTTGCCGCACCCTACGTAGCCCGACAGGGAGCAATCGTCTGGCATCGTCTGGTTGAATATCTTGGGGAAGACCCACATCCCAATCTTGTGCGTGCGGTGCTCGCGTCCGCCGCGCGCGTTCCGGAGGCGGCGAGAGATCGAATCGCCGACATCAATGGAGATGAAAGTGTCCGCCGCGCGTACGGATATGGACGCATCGACGAAGACTTTGCACTTTTTTCCGGCGACCGCAGGGTCGCACTATTGGAGCAGGGCAGTATTCGCATCGACAGTTTTCTGATCTACGAAATCTTTGTGCCGATGGAATTCCAAAGTCTTCGGACGAAACGCAGTGTGACTGTTTCTCTGGCGTTCGATCCACCGGTTCGAGCCCGCCGTGCTGAGTATCTCGGTGTACATATGTGGTCAGGACTCATCCGTGGAAAAACGCTGGAGGAAATCGTCGAGGCGTACAGAGCTGAAACGACGGAAGAGAGAGCGGCAATCCGGAATCAGCAACGTGAACGCAATGGAGCCTTCGCGCTGCCGTTTCGGTGCGACCTGACTCCCGGTGCCCGAGCGCTGGAAACAAGTACGTTGCAAAAGTCGATCTTTGAAATGACGCGTGCAACAGAATATCCAGAGAACTGGTATTTGGTTGTCCGCGCCGATCGCACGTGGGCTCCGTCAGATGTCGTGAGCCAGGATTTCGGAGTCACGGTCACACTTGAAGCAGATGAACCGCAGTTGTTTGCATTGCTCCAGCAGCGAATAAGGGCGAGACAGCAACAGCGGCTGAGGACGTCTTGATCAAGAACAACGTTAGCCGCTATTCCCTACAGCACATGGCGTCCTATGCAACGAGACGCATGAGGAACAGAATGTGGTGTGTCGTATCAAATGCATCGACCACGCAAAGCTGGCGTTCACCATTGACGTCGAAGAACGAAAAGGTGTCAAAGAACGAAAAGGAAGAACGAAAAGGTGTCAAAGAACGAAAAAGTGTCAGGAACCGTTTATTGACAGGCGAGAGGGATTTGGGTGTGATTGAGACGAGGGAAGACCAAAACGATCAGCTCCGGGCGGTTGGATTTATCATGTGCTGAACCGCGCGAACGCGAGGATGCCGATCTTTACGAAGGATGAAGACTTCATCGCGTTTGAGACGGTGCTTCAGGAAGCGTTGGTCGGACCGGAACGCGACTGCTGTCGTATTGTCTGATGCGAAATCACTGGCACCTGGTGTTGTGGCGTCGGGAAGATGATGAGTTGTCTCGGTTTGTTGGCTGGCTGACACTGACTCAAACGCAACGTTGGCACGCTCATCGCAAATCGATGGCGGCGGGTCATGT
The DNA here is from genome assembly GCA_043737515.1 of Candidatus Kuenenia sp. Lineage (GTDB taxonomy): Bacteria > Planctomycetota > Planctomycetia > Planctomycetales > Planctomycetaceae > SXXK01. Next base: position 4,880 of record JAYTAK010000115.1, read on the forward strand.
TTATCAGGGTCGATTTAAGTCCTTTCCCGTTCAGGACGATGACCACTTTCTGACTGTCTGCCGGTACGTGGAACGCA
>JAYTAK010000116.1:0-4950 GCA_043737515.1 Candidatus Kuenenia sp.
GGTGGCCGGGGCTGGACTGAGCGGAGCGAAGGAAGCCCCGGGGTTTCGGGCTGCCGCCCTCCAACCCCGGCCACCCATCAATGTATTGTGGACGCTGTCGCCTGCGGCTTGCCGTTGAACGAGTCATTGCCGACCGCGTGCGGTATCGCCCTCCGGCGGATTGGTTCCAACTCCAATTCATACACCTGACAACGCACTACGGTGACATGTGAGGCCGCAGCAAATTCGGGCCGCGTTCCTTGAGCAGCAGGTCAAAGATTTGTCGATCCGTCAGTCCCTGTGCGACCTGTTCAGTAATTTCCGCTCGCGTGCGTTTGGCCAGCCCACAAGGAGTTTTTCCTGCGGCATCACAGGCGGCGAGTGTGTAAAAATGACCGGCACACATGTCGTGCATGCCGCAGGTGCAGTAAATCCCCGACATGAGCCAGTCCACTCGATCAGCCGCTGACCGTGGTTGGTCCATGCCTGGCAATTCGTTTGGATTAAACCCAGTGGGAGCTGTGTGAAGCCTGACAGACGCTCGCTGGCCGATCACCAAATCGGGCGGAAACTTGCTCTCGACCTGCAGCAGCACTTGAGTGCGCTCCCGCCACGGTCGCAGTTTCCTGACCACAGCTGTCAATGAGATGTTTTCTGCCAGCGTCAGTGTCACTCTGTCGTCGCTGCGTAACGTTCGACCCCAGAACATGGACTCATGATCCAGCATGAGTTCAATCTGCTGGCCATCTTCGTGCCGAAACACCAGAATTCCCGGCAGACCCTCCTCCGTCCAGCGTTGCTTCAGTTCGGACATTTGCTTCGCGCGACGCTGTTCAAACTCAACAGGCGTCAGTACGAATCGTGCGGCGGTCTCAGTCGTTTGACAATAGAGTGCATCTTTCACCTTCAAGTTGGCAATGGAGTCTGCATTTGCCACTGCGATCGTACGACTCACCGGCTTTCCGCCGCGTCGCAGCGTCAGTGTGACGGAAGCAGAATCGTTTGCCTCGCGATCAATCCTGCTGACGCTTGACGCTCCATAGAATTCCTGTTCACTCAATTCATCCGCCAGCAACGAGATCGACTTTGCATCGTCACTCTTGCTGTACCAGACCCAGACTCGATCGCCGACGACAAACTGGTCCAGTCGGCCCCACCAGCCGGAACACCACACTTCGGCTCCGGGTTCGAGTGTTCGCACTGTCGGTGCGGACTCGCCTTCAACCTGCAACGTGACCTGCTGATTTTCGACATCCATGGCTTTCAAAATGGCGAAATGGCGAACCGAGACATCTAGATTGCCCAGCGGACCCGCAGGCGTTGAAACTTCCTCCGTGAGTGGTTTGTAGTCGGCACCGCCACGACCCGCCTCGTAGATTTCAGTCTTTGGATATTCGGCCGACCACGCAAACCACTTGACCTGCGTGCTGTCCAGCCACGTCAGCGTCCATCCCGTGAGTTCTCCCTCAACCGCGCGGCCAGCGACGTCCCAGTGAGACCCGGATTCGGTGTCGATGATTCCCTTGTCTGGCTTGTCGCTTTGCTTCAGCGTCACAGGCCGCGCAGGAAGTTCAGCCGCACCGGCAGGCAGCGGGACACCGGCGTCCGGAGGTGACACGCCGTTCTTGTCGGGCTGCGGCGCTCGAAACTTGCGCGGCTGATTGGCGACGGGACGATACGCAGCCGCAGACTTTGATGCGGGCTCCCACAATACGACGATTGGTTCGCCATCGATCTCATCCACGACGAATCCTCGGTTTGCCAGCACGGACAAGGGATAAGCCTTTGCCGACTTGCCGGTCCAGACTCCCAGCACGGGTTCGTCGGCAGTGAGCCGTGCATCGAACGGCCCACGAGTCCGCACGGAATCCTGATTCGGATCGGACGGCACCGGCACAGGCTGATACTTGTCGAACATTCGGTAGGCGACCGCGTCCGGATAATGTTTGAGCCAGAATCCCCAATCGCTCGGCAGCGTTGGCACCGGTTCCAGACGAGTTCCCTTTCCCGGGCCGTCGAACGCTATTCCGCTGAGGCACGAAAACAGGGTCCCGTCCGTCCGCTCCATGACCATCACGCCATTTCGCCACCCGTGGAAACTGAATTCATACGACGGCGCGTAGCCGCGCACAAATCCGGCGTCTGAGTCAAAAACAAAGACACCGTAACTGTCGCTGATGACACGCCACTTGTTGAGAAAGAATCGATGGGGAATCGCGCCACCGTTCGAGTAACCTCGAATCCAGCACAGGACGCGATCATCATCCCGCAGATCCCCGGCGCGTAATGTGGCTTCGTCACGGCAATGCGAACAATTCGGATTCACCAGCGTGGGAAACGAATCGGGCTTTGTGATCAGGGGCAGATCGAGCGTCTGGTCGTCCGCACCGACAGGGCAGGCGATCAACGCGATACTGAGAAAGAAAACGAATCGCATGGTCACCCTTTGTTCTTGATGTTGTTAACGTGGCATGTCGGGCTAATAACTTTACTGTATACCGCACGCGGTCGCCTGCGGCTTGCCGTTAAACGATAAACATCTCATCCATAGCCGTGTTGAGTATAACTGAACACTTTCACGGCTTCACGATGGTTTTGCCTGCCTGAATCCACTGATGAATCTCTTCCTGAAGTTCCCTTCCATTTCGATCCATGACGTCGTTGTGCCCCGTGCCTCGGAACAAAACAAGTCTCTTCGCCAATCCGCTCTTCGACTTTGCCGGAGTCACCTCCTGCAAACGTTGCCCAAGCCGCAGCGGCACAATTGAATCGGCCGTACCGTGAAACTGCAGCACGGGACACGTAACGTGAGGTATCTCCAGATCCGAACGGTAGCGGTCAATCAACAGAAACCTGACCGGCAACCACCAGAAGCGATTGCGAGCCGCATCCAGCATGGATGAAAACGCGGAAACCAGGATCAGTCCCGCAGGTGGTTCACCGTGCTGACAAACCGTTGACGCCAGTTTAACTCCTACGCCACCACCGAGCGACTCACCCGCGATCACAATCTGATCCGGTCTGTAACCCAGTTTTTGCGTGGCGTATTTCCATGTGGCAGCCGCATCTTCCGTCAGAGCTTTCTCAGACGGCTGCCCTTCAGAATCCGCATAGCCTCGATAGTCCATGGCCAGAACATCGACGTTGATCGACCGGAAGAGTTCGTACCACGACAGCCGTCGCCCGCGATGACTGCCATTGCCGTGGAAAAAAAGCACCAGTCGTTCACCGCGATTCTTTTCTGCCTGCAGCAACCAGCCCCGGATTTTCTCATCGCCGCCGGACACAATTTCAACATCGGTCGCTTTTGCAAATTTCCCTGTCGTGATCGGAAACTCAGCCACAGCCAATGTTTCGGCTCTTCCGGCAGGATACATCAGCGTTCGCTGAAACCATGTGAACAAGGCAATCACCGCCAGATAGAACAGCACAACTCGCTTTACAATCAGCATCGTCCGTTCCCGCCAGCGAATTGGTTTCGGCTTTGAATCCATCTTAACCCCGCCAGCCCGCCGGTGTTTCGCGTTACTCGGTGTCACTTGATTCAAGAAACCGAGCAAGCTGATGAAAATCGCTGCCTGGCGGAATGAAGCGAACCACCGTGACCAGTGTCTTGGGATCCACGAGCTTTTCGAATGGGACGTAATGCAGATCCAACTGACCAGACACCGACACCATCACTCCATTGTGTTTCTTTTCACACAGGGCTCGATAGGCTCCGACTCCCAGTTGACTGCCCAACATCACGTCGAAAGCGTGAGGTCGAGCACAACGGCATTCGTAACCCAGTTGCAGGCCCGTCACCTTACGCTTCAGTCCAGTCTGCTTTTGGAATTCTGCGGACACCTTTTTCGCAAACATTTTTCCCAAATCGACGTTGGCAACCGAAATGTGCCCATGGTCGTCGCGAGGAACGTCCTTCAGAATGTCATCGGAGAGGAATTCTGCAAGACCTTCGGCCAGCACGACGACGCCGTACTCTTTGCCCTCTTTTTCCTGCCGATGCCGCATCATCCGCACAATTTTCTGGATCACCATCTCGGTGTCCATCACCTTCCGCTGTGGCGTTGATTCAGGCGACAGATATTTCCCGCTGATATCTTCCACACTCAACACCATATTCGCTTCGCCAGCGATGGCAGCACCGTAAGCCAGCCAACCGGCACTGCGGCCCATGCTTTCGACAATGAAGTAAGCGCGAGCAGCTTCAGCATCGGCATGCAGATTGCGGATCTCTGTGCCGAGCGTTTCCACCGCAGTAAAGTATCCGAACGTAAAGTCGATACCCATGTAGTCGTTATCGATCGTCTTCGGCACATGCACCACCGGCATACGTTTGAGATCGCTCGGCAAACGATCCTGGTACATCTTGAGTTTGTTCGCAGTCTTGAGCGTATCGTCGCCGCCAATCGAAACCAGCGCATCCACGCCGATGGACCGCAGCGCGTCGTAGACACGTTTCATAGGAGCGGCCTTTTCCGGATCTTCCAGGTGTTCCGGAGCCGTAATATGCTTGCCCGGATTGGCTCGAGCCGTACCGATGATAATTCCTTCCTTGCTGCGCGTGCGTCGCAGAGACAGCTCGGTCAGATTCTTGTAATGCACGCCTTCCACCAGCGGAGTGGCCGGCGAGTATTCCATCAGGTTCGAATAGCCGTACCTGATTCCGACAACTTCAATGCCCTGGCGAATGAAAGAAATGGCACAGGTGGAAATGACGGCGTTGGCTCCGGGGGCCGGACCACCTGCAAACAGCAAAGCGACGCGTTTGATACCGTGGGACATGGACAGGATTCCTTGGGGATTTCAGAATTGAAACATGAAATCGTCACTAAAACGTGCGTTCCACGAACGTCGTGTCGATCGAAAAGTCCACGAAGTTGGCATGATTGAACATGCGTTTCGCCAGCGGCAGCGTCGTGGCGATGCCCTCAATGACAAATTCACGCAGACAGCGACGCATGCACTGAA
>JAYTAK010000117.1:0-4947 GCA_043737515.1 Candidatus Kuenenia sp.
GTCGGCAGAACAAACGAACGTCGTTCCCAGAGCCAAATTACCTGAGAAAGAGAGCGGTGACGAGTCACCGCACTCCAAAGGTCGCTTGTTTAAGGACTAGTGCATTGTCCAGTCTTTGTTTTCGGGTGGCCGGGGTTGGCGGGCGATAGCCCGAAACCCCGGGGCTTCCTTCGCTCCGCTCAGTCCAGCCCCGGGCACCCAACCGCAGAGCCGTGGTTGGCCGGTTTGTGGAATTGAGAAACACGTAGGGTGGGACCAGCGGAGCGCAGGCCCACCGGAAATAAGGAATAGAATGAATGGTGGGCCGGCGCTGTCGCTTGTCCCACCCTACACAACGGCTGGACGCTTGCCCCACCACTATGTTTCCTCTGCCACTGTCCGACTTCGAATACTACATGCTGGTCGATGATCGTCCGTCGCATCCGATGGTGTTTGTCATGGCGGCACAGGTGTCGGGCGCGTTTCAGCAGGCCGCTTTGCAGCAGGCTCTGGATGAACTCGTGCAGTGCCATCCGTTTCTGAGCTGCTGCGTCACAGAAGTCCCGGGTCGCGGCTGGTGCTGGACACCGCTGACGCCTCCTGCCACGTCAGCGACTCCTGCGGCGCGGCTGGAATGGATCGACGGTGATGAGGCGTCCGTGGCAGAATTTGTGCCGCAGGTTCGTTCGATTGATATCACGTCTGAAACCGGCCTGCAGGTTGTTGTCCGGGCCTCACCGACTCAGGCGCGGATCGTCCTGTACATTCATCATGTCTGCTGTGATGGAATCGGAGGCATTCAGATTCTGGGCGAATTGCTGGCGCGCTATGGTCAGAAAACAGCGGCGGCTGACGCGAAGCGTCCGGTGTTTGAAGAGCCCCGGATGGAGCTGCTGCTCGAACGAGAAAACTACGATGCCGGTGATGCGACGGTCGAACGGCAGAAGAAATCGCTGAAGAAAACGGTGGGGAAGATCTCACGTCTGTTGTTGCGAAAACCCGTGACGCTGGCTCCTTCCGTCGTTTCTGCCGTGGCACCTTCCGGCGCAGTGACAGCCATGGCACCTGCCATTCTGGAAGCCGTGATTTCCAAAGCCGCGCATCGAAAACTGCGCGCCGTGGCAGCCGCGCACGACGTTTCAATCAACGATCTGTTCATCGGCCAGTTTCTGCTGCACATTCGTCGTTGGAATGCCAGGAGCCGGGCCGACAACGGAAAAAGCTGGATTCGTCTGAGCGTCCCCGTGAGCATGCGGACGCGGGTTCACGATCAAATGCCGGTGGCCAACGTCGTGAGCTATGCGTTTGTGACTCGGCGGCAACATGAATGCGATGACATGGACGCGCTGCTGAAATCCATTCACCGTCAGACGGGCGATGTCGTCTTCAATCGTGAAGGAATCGTGTGTCTGAAGATCTTCAAAGTGCTGCGCAAGTTTCCACGCGGCATGAAAATGTTTCTGGGTCTGAAGTCATGCCTGAGCACCGCCGTGCTGGCCAATATCGGCGATATCCGGCGACGCTTCAGCGGACGCTTTCCGCTCGACAATGGCAAATGGATCGCGGGCAATGTGCGTGTCGAACGACTGACGGGCGTCGCCCCCGTGCGGCCAAATACCCGCGCTGCCGTATCGATCGGTGAGTATGCCGGCGAATTATCGATCAGTCTTCGCACGGATGCCGCAGTGATCAATATGGCAGATTCCCAGCGATTCCTGCAGGAGTTTGTCGAAGCTCTGGAACATTTGGCGTCGGACGTCAGCGAGACTGAAGAAGCGTAAGTGCCGTTCGAGAAACGACTGTCTGTTTTATTGATCGACGCAATCAAACCTCGAATGGACACGAATTGACTCGTAAAAGGCAGATGGATTGGGTGCGATCTCTCCAGTCCTGAGTTTGCAATGGCATTTTTGCAGATTGCTTGATTCAAAGGTCTCGCAGTTCAAAGGGGAAGAACCTCAGTTCTATTTGCCCCACTGGCCTCGTGCCAGTGGACAAAGGTTTGGCAACTAAAACGACAAGAACCGAGGAGGTCGCTCCCCACCCGACCTTGAGTCGGTGGAAGCCAGGTTTGAAAACTATGGCCGGTCCTGCGTCAGCGACACTGGCCACAAATCCGCGAAGTTTTCAAACCTGGCATCCACTGGCATGAAGCCAGTTGGGGGCCGGAAAAACAGTGGGGCGGTTCGTTTGGTAGTCGGAAAACCGGTTTTCCACCGGCATGAAGCCGGATGGGGAACACTGCATTCGGTTCAGCCAACAATTCGCTCAGGAATTCAAATCTTCAACTCCAGCCACAGCATCAACACAAAATTCAGAATCCCGCCTCTTTCGACGGACTGGACAGATCGCACCCGATGGATTGAACTCGCGTTCCGGGTCGTCCAGAATACCCGCCGTGTTTCACCAATTGGCTGCCGATATTTCACCACGCACTTTTAACTCTGCCATGACAATCAAAACCTGCTTCTTCGACATGGGCAACGTGCTGGTGCATTTTTCACATGAGAAGATGTGCCGGAACATCGCGACGCTGTGTGGCTGGAGCGAACCTGAGACGAAAAAATTCCTGTTGGACGAGGGACGGCAGTGGAAGCTGGAGCGTGGCGAGGTCAGTGAAGAACAATTTCACGAGGACTTTTGTCGAGCAACTGGCAAGACCTTAAACTTCGACGAGTTGCGTCATGCGGCGGCCGATATCTTCTGGCTCAACGAATCCATCGTTCCTGTGTTGCATCAGTTGAAGGCGGTCGGGATGCGACTGGTGCTGTTGTCGAACACCAGTGTGACGCACCTGAAGTTCATCGAACGAAATTTCAGCGTGCTGGAACTGATGGATGACCGCGTCACCTCTTTCGAAGCCGGTGCGCTCAAGCCCGAAGATCGTATCTACGAAGTAGCCATGTCCAAAGCCATGTGTGCGCCCGCTGAATGCTTTTACACGGACGATATCGAGGCCTATATCCGGAAGGCGGAGACCTTTGGCATTCAGGCCCGACTGTACACGACGACCGAGCGTCTGCTGAGTGCATTGCGGGATCTGGAAGTTCTGCGCGATTGATTTCGCCTGCCAGGGAACCCGGACAAGGGCGAGTGTTTCCGTGGGTTTTCGGAATCAGTGACCACGAACCTGTGCCTGTTCGCAGCAAAGTGGAGACAATTTGTACGTGAGACGGCAGCGCGTGGCGACTATGAGTACAGCATCGCTGCAAGCGGGTTTGGGTAAATTCGTGTGGAAAACCGGGAGCTAGCGGGTTGTTAATTTAATGTGGAATAAGCTTCCGGCTTGTCAAGTTTTAAAAACATCCAGTTTTCATTCCGCGATGGCAAGCTGGAAGCTTACCGCACGTAGAAATCCAGACCAAATCAACTGGCCGCTAACGCATTGCGGCTGATAGAAATTGCGATCAGATCGAGTGCCATAAGGCTGACGTCCTGCGGCTCGCCAACATACGAAAGAACTTTTCAAACATGCGAACCATGCCCCTTTCATTGATGCTCACTTTTCTACTGCCGTTGCAGGTGTTGGCACAACAGACCGCGCCGGATGCGGGTGTTCGCAGTTCCGCATCAACGGACGCTATGAACAAGGCGATTCTCAAGAGCCTGCGTGAAGAAGATCTCCCGAAGGCGTTTCATGCTCTGGAGAACGTTGCTCAGTTGCTGATGCAGACTGAAGATCCCTTCCTTGCTCAGTTATCCGCATCCTGCGGTGGATTGCATCGAGCGCTGGCGCAGCTCGGGACCGATGAGCAGTACGAGCTGCTGCATAAGTGGTCGATGCCCGCTGCGACAGGGAAGGACGTGCGAGTCCTGACGTCGCTGGTTCCTGAGGTCGCTCCTCCGATGGAATTCGCGCGCGCGATCGGACAGCGACCGAAGAAAGAATCCTTTGCTGTCGCAACGGTTGGCGATCTTCCCGGCATCTTTTGTTCTGCATGGACAATGATTGTCGCGGCTGACGATGCCGGGAATCTGCGGCAGTTGATTACCGAACTCGAAGGGCTCGCCGCGAAGAAGATTGCGAACGCGGATTTCGTACTGACCCTCGCAAAGATCCGCGACAGTCGCAGTACCGATGCGGAACTGATCACTCGGCTGACAACACGAGTCGCCCCGGAAGGCGAAGACTCGCGAGTGACGGCGTTGAATGATGCGGTGCTGGTTGCGGCCGCGTTGCAGCGGACAGCACTCGGTCCGGTGTGTGAGCAGATTGCCGAACGGCTGAATCAATTCGACTTTACAAAGGGCACGTCACCGCATGTCTCCTTCCTGCGTCGTTTGCGGGCGACCGTCATCCTGAAGAATCGCAGCCCTGAAACCGATCCGGCGATGGTGCTCTATGAAACTCCGGAACTGTGGATTGCGGCCGATGATCAGAAACATGATGGCTCCTCCACTGGCTCCGACCGCGCCATCTGGCTGACTCACGAAGAACACATCAAGCGATTGTCAGGGCCCGGCGACGATTTGTTGCTGTTCAAGTATCCGCTGACGGGAACCTTTGAACTCAAGGGTGAAGTCACGGCTCTGGACCACGGCGGCGCAGGGATGACGTACGGTGGACTGGGTTTCGATGCGAACCAGGAGAGATTCACCGTGAAGGATATGCAGCGTCCGTATTTCGAGGGCCGCGTCTGGCCGTTTGTGGCACCGAAGGAACTGCGGATGTTCAATCGCGTCAACATCCGGAGTGACGGCGAGAAGATTACTTTTCTTTCCAATCTGCATCCAGGCTGGAACGGTACGGTGGCGTCATGCTCCAGCAGTCCGTGGCTTGGTCTGCACGCGTTCGGTGACGGCCGCGTGTACTTTCGGAATCTGGAACTCGTCGGTGAGCCCGCGATTCCTCGCGAAGTTCGCATCGCCGACAGCAGCGATCTGCGAGGATGGATGGCGGCGTACGGTGAGACCGTTCCGAAGGTCGTGCAGCCATTTATGCTTGGTCCCGCCGTGAATGGCCCTGCC
>JAYTAK010000118.1:0-4945 GCA_043737515.1 Candidatus Kuenenia sp.
GGCATTGAGTGCCTTTCGAGTAGCGGCGATGGAGTCGCAACCAACAGAAACGCTGGTAAATCGTTCCAGTGAAAAGGTTTCGGACGTGATAACGTCATTGAAACTGATTCTGGAGAACGTGCGGGATATGGCCGAATTCCACGAATTGCTGAAGGAAGGAAAGGCCATCAACGATAAACTTGAAGAGTTGATGCAGAAGATGAAGGACCTTCAGAAGCGCGAGTTGCTGGAGAAACTGAAGGGGATTTGATCTTGCTGCTCAGCCACAGTTCATGGGTATATTGCTCATGGTTGGAATTGATCGATTCCTTCGGCGAGCGGGGGATGTCAATCCCCTGTTTGGTGGTTGCCGCAAAAATCAGGGGACTCACGTCCCCCGCTCGCCGGTCGCTGCCTCATTTCTTCCCGTGCGAAGTATAGTCAGGCTTTCAGCCTGCTTTATAGATTCACAAACGTTGATTTTTCCTGAAGGCCCGGCAGGCGAAAAGCCTGCCCCACTGGGAATACCGAAATGATGCGACCGTTTGGATTCACTTTGACGCTCGTCGCGATGTTAGTTCTGCTTCGAACGTCGATGGCGCAGGACGCGCGGCCGATTACTGAGTCACCTGCGTCGGCACCGGCTGTTGCTGACGAGAAAGTCACGCCGAAATCACTGCGCGATGATCAACTGGCGGTGAGCGGTCGGTACGCTCGGTTCGAACGCATGCTGACTCAGATGGCCGACATTCTGGGTCGCCAGGACCCTGAACGGGCGGACCTGCTGCGTCGGGCAATCGGCAAGGGACGAGAAGGCCGCATTAAAGAAGAGATTGAAAATGTTGTCGCGCTGATTGAATCGGGTGAAATCGGGAATGCGTCGCAGAAGCAGGCTGAAGTCATAGAAAGTCTGCAGGCGTTGCTGCAACTGCTGCAGAGCGAAGATCGCCGCAGCGCCGTGGAACGCGAACTTGATCGTCTGAACGGGCTGCTCAAAGATGTGCGCGGTGTACTCGCCGAACAACGGTCGGCCCGCGCGGCGACTCAGAATTCCCCCGCACCTTCCAGTGCCGCTCCGGGTCAGCAGAAAGCCATCACCGAAACCGATAAACTGCTCGAATCGATGCGCGAGCATGATGAACAGGAATCAAAGGACGGCAAGGACAGTCAAGGCGAAGGCAAAGACGGCGAAAACAAGGACGGTGAAAAGAAGGACAGTGAAAACAACGACAAGGAACCTCAGGACGGCGATCCGAAAGAGGGGGCTCCAAAAGAAGGCGCTCCGGATCCGAAGGATGGCGATTCCAAAGATAATGAATCAGGAAAAGGAGACCCGAAGCAGTCGGACAAGCCATCGAAAGGATCGTCGGAAAAGGGAAAGCCGTCGCCTTCCGATGAAAAATCCGAAGGTGAAGGAAAACCGAGCGATCAGAAACCGAGCGATCAGAAATCCGGCGGCAAGCAGTCGGGCCAGCAGAAGGCCGACAAGAACAAGCAGACTCCGGGCCGTGAGCAACTGGAAAACGCTCGTGAAGAAATGAAACGCGCGCTTGAGGAATTGAAAGAACAGAATCGCGAAGAAGCTCTGAAGAATGAAGACAACGCGATCGAAGAACTGCATGCAGCGGCGGAAAAGCTGGAAGCGATGCTGCGTCAGTTGCGTGAAGAAGAAAAGGAAATGATGCTGGCATCACTGGAGGCACGATTCCAGCGGATGCTGCAGGCGGAAACTGCGATCCATGAAGGCACCGTTGGCGTTGCTGCAACGCCGCAGAAAGACTGGCTGGACCTGAATTATGGTCGCTGTCGTGAACTGTCTCAACAGCAGTCGGAGTTGACTCAGGAGTGCGCTCAGACTGTCAACCTGCTGCGAGAGGACGGCACTTCGGTTGCCATCGTGATTGCTGTGGAAGATATCGAAGCAGATATGAATTCCGTGAGCGGCTGGATGCAGGAATACAAAGTTGGTGAACTCACCCAATCGGTTCAAACGGACATTCTGGACTCTCTGAAGCAGCTCATTGAGACGACTCAAAAGGAAATGCAGGAGATGAAGGAGCAGCAACAGCAGCAACAAAAACAGAGTGAACCGAGCAAGGAAAAACCCGGTCTGGTGGAACTGATGGCCGAAATCCGGGTGCTGCGATCACTGCAATTGCAGGTAAATCGCCGCACGAAACAGGTTGACGGGCTGCTGCAATCGACGACAACGGATGACCTGCCTGCGCTGCACAAACAACTGCACGATCTGGCAATTCGCCAAAACCGGCTGATTGAATCGGCAAAGGAACTGGCAAAAAAGGTGAAGTGAGCCTGAGCATGCTTACCAACAAGGTGAATGAATGTTGACATACAAATCAAGCTATAGGACGGTCGATGGAATCACATTGGGTGCGGTACTCGATTTTCCCGGCACGATCGCTTACGGAGTCTCGCTGGACGACGCTCGCGAATCACTGGCAGCAGCGCTGGCCGACATGGCGGAAACAAGCCTGCTCCAGGGAGAACCGCTGCCAATCCCTAATCCTGCTTTGAGCGAAGAAGACGCTGAACTGGAAGAACCAATCTACCTCCTGTTGCAGGCCGGTCAGCAACTCTCGACGTCCGTCGGAACGATGACCAAATGAAACGGCGCGATTTGATCCGACACATCGAGTCGCTCGGCTGCGTGTTCGTACGCGAGGGAAATCGGCACACAATTTACGAGAACCCAGCGACAGGAATTCGGGTGCCGATTCCGCGCCATCGTGACATACCTGATATGTTTGCTCGCGCAATTTGCCGGCAACTTGTCATTCCCGATCCATAACAAGTGGCCAGTTCTTCAGTCTGCCCCGGCTGGACCAGGAGTCGCGACGTTCTGGCACGATGTTCAAATTGTCGGAACGGCACTGCGCAGCGTCCGGTCTGCCAACAACCAATTTCCCGGCCAAAATCCCCGACATGACTGTCCAGGCGACCGAAATTGCGCCAACCGAGGGAATCCGGAAATCCGGTTGTGGCCCTTTTTTGCTTTACCGGTAAACTGTCGGCGTCAAAACGTTGGAGTACAGCCTTCAGGCTGCGGCGGGCAGGCTAAAGTCTGTACGCCAGCCAACCCTCGTTCAAAAGTTCTCGCTCAATGACATCACTTCCGATTATCGAACTGCCCGAATCTCGCTCGTTGCCTCAAAGGACTTCTGGCGAACCTGGGAAGTCCAAGGGCACTTACGCCTTCGTCAGCCTTGGTTGCCCGAAGAATCTTGTCGATAGCGAAAAAATGCTGGGATCGCTGTCGCTGGACGGCTATTCGCTGGTCTCGGACCCGGACGGCGCGGACTTTGTGATTGTCAACACCTGCGGATTTATCGAGAGTTCCCGGCAGGAATCGCGATCTGTCATCCAGGAGATGCTGGATCTCAAGAAGGAAGGCAAAACCAAAGGCGTCATCGTGGCCGGATGCCTGCCTCAGCGTCTGGAAGCGGACGGCGGTCTGCTGAAGGAAATGCCGGACATCGATCACGTCGTGGGTGTTTTTGGACGTGACGAAATCACAAAGGTGGCCGATCGGCTTGTTGGCGGAAACCGGGAGCAACGGGAACTCTTTCGTCCCGCGCCGATCAAGGCCATGAACGATCAGTCACGCCTGCGGATCACGCCGGCACATTATGCGTATCTGAAGATTTCCGAAGGCTGCGATCGAACGTGTACGTTCTGCTCAATCCCGTCGATGCGCGGCAAGCATGTGACGAAGCCCATTGAAATGGTGCTTGACGAAGCACGAGAACTCGTCGATGACGGCATGCGTGAGCTGATCATCGTGGCGCAGGACACGACGTACTACGGCATGGATCTGTACGGCGAAGTCCGTCTGGCTGAACTCCTGCGGCAACTGCAAAAGGTCGATGGCATTGACTGGATTCGGTTGATGTACTTGTACCCGATCAATTTTTCGGATGAACTCATCGACGTCATTGCGGATTCGGGGAACATCCTGCCGTATCTGGATATGCCGCTGCAGCACATCAATTCATCAGTGCTGAAACGCATGCAGCGTCGCGTTAATTCGGATCAGACGCGTGAACTGGTCAGTAAGCTGCGGGAACGAATTCCCAACGTGGTGCTGCGAACCACTTTCATTACCGGGTTTCCGGGTGAAACCGATCAGCAGTTTGAAGAATTGCGACAGTTCGTCGAGGAAACGCGTTTCGAACGCATGGGTGTATTCACTTATTCCCTGGAACCAGGCACACCGGCGGTGAAACTGGAAGGACATCTTCCGGAAGACGTCAAAGAAGCTCGCCGCGACGAACTCATGGCGCTGCAGCAGGACATCGCGTTCGAACATGCGGATAAGATGATCGGGTACGAACTGGATGTTCTGATCGACGAAGAAATCGGTGAGGGTGTTTATGTGGGCCGGTCGTACGCGGATGCTCCGGAGATTGACGCGAATGTGATCGTCCGCGGCATCGACCTGCAACCGGGCGACATGGTGCCGGTCGAAATCATGGAGCGGCAGGATTATGATCTGGTCGGCATGGTTGCTGATGTCATGGCCGAAGAGGTTGCCGAGTAGCAGAACCTTGTGAGCGGAGTGGCGCTGGCAGGCTGTTGATTTAATCGGAGTTTCTACGTGGGGTAAGCTTCCAGCTTGCCATCGCTGCATGAAAACTCAGAGCTTATTTGCAAACTTGACAAGAATGGTAGGGTGCGTGAAGCGGAGCGCAACGCACCATTTGGGGAAAGCGTAAGAAACTGGTGTGTTCCGCTGGCGCTTCACACACCCTACTTAAATCACTGAATCAGCAGTCCGTCCGCACCGTGCCGCTCACGAAATTCCTTATGTCTAACGCAGATATTTCAACTCAGCCACCTGCAGTTTCAGTAAAACGCAAGGCCGTATTGGGGCGTGAGTCGCTGAACATGCCGAACCTGGTCACAGGCACACGGCTGCTGCTGTCGCTGGTGCTGTTTTCCATGATCT
>JAYTAK010000119.1:0-11407 GCA_043737515.1 Candidatus Kuenenia sp.
ATCTCAAGTCGTGGTCTGTATTTTTCTGCCGATCATTTTTCTGCCCGTCCTGACTTCTGCAGACAGACGTCTGAAAATCTTCTCACGAAAACAAGACTCTGCACGTTTGCTGAGCAGATGACACTCTGCTGAAATTGGGCAAGTCCGACAAGAAAATTGGTGACAGAAAAATGAATCTTGGCGCGGGCAAAGCCCTCGCCAAGAGTCCAGTGATCGTACGGGACCAGCAGGTCAAACAGCACTCGATCATCAGACGAAAACTCACCGGCGTGGTATGGGAGCAACATCGGAGTCCTTTCCGATCGACGGGGCACCTGCAACTCTGAACTCCTATTGTGAACAATTTACCAGAATTGGCATGCACCTTTTCCTGCAGCCTCCATTGGCCGGAAGGCCCTCGGAACATTTCCAGACTTGAGGAACTACCGCCAGAAAACGTCAATTCCACGAACCTTTCGCTGCAAAGCCAGTCCCTTCCATCGAAATGCCGCTCACGTACTTGGCAGCAGGGATTCAGGACGATAAGATACCGGCACTGCTCCTATAGCTCAGTTGGTAGAGCAACTGACTCTTAATCCGTAGGTCGAAGGTTCGAGTCCTTCTGGGAGCATTAAAACTGAACGCAGGGTTCCGCAGTCACGCGAAACCCTGCGTTTTTTATTGGTGTTTTGCCATGTGTCCACTGCCAGTTGTCCGAGAGTGGTCGTCATTTCGCGTTGCCAACGGGGCCAGGAATGTGCTGACCGCCTTCTGGAAGTTTTCGGGGTGAAGAAGCGAATCCCCAAAATGCGCCCGAGTGTCGCATTGCACGATTCTCCTTTTCCCGTGACGCACGATTCCCAACCCAAAATATTCCGTCGGTGTGTCGAGCAAAACGACTCTCCCGCTCGCCATGTTTCGCAATCATTGTCTCCGAACCGTGATGTTTCCGGGCTTCACATCCCCGAGGTAGATCTTTCGCTTTCTGAGTTCTGCGAGCAGCGTTTCAACCTTTGGCCAGTCGTCACCGTACAATTCAATCCGCCCTTCAGTCCATTCGTCCAGATCTTCTTCGGACATTTCTGCAAAAACGCTTGACGGCCTTTCCAATGAGGCTCCAGCGAAGTCGAGGACGAAAGGCGGAGACACGATCTGAATTTCCACAACCCAAAGTGAATCGTCAAAGTTGATCAACCTTGGAACATTGAATCCGGCAATTTCGTCGCATTCCAGAAGTGCCAAGCGCTGGTAAACGTTGCGTTCGTTCTGGTAAAGTCGCTCGTATCTCAAACACTTCAACACGGATTCTTGATTTGTTGCGTACACCAGACCGTCTTGACCAAAGCCAAAGCACTCCGTAAGTTGTGTGCCGTGCCGTTTAGCATAATCCTGCAACCGCCTGAATTCATCCTGGTATTGCGTTTCCATGAGTGTTTCTGAGTTCCCCCAACAATCCTATTCCGCAGACGTCAGCGCCGTGTTGATTGTGGGGCAGAGACGCATCCCACTGGCGAAGATTGGCCCTGGGGAGATTTATTTTCAGACACCTCAGTCTCTGGACGAATGTTCTGGCCGAATTGAACTGATTGTGGATGGAAAGTCTCGTTTCTGGAACGTGAACTTGCCCCACGGTGCCGTTCCATACGACCTCAGTGCTGCGACGGCACGAATTTAGCCAGTCAAAATCTCCACATCCCGCCAAGGCCCTGGCGGTTGAAGCGTTTGCGTCAATATCCGGCGGAATTCGCCAGTCTCGGCACTCGCTTTCGAGTTGTTCATTGTCATAATCAATCAACCTTGTTTGGAGTTTCCGGGAAGAGATTTAGAACAGTTGTTTTTGCACCCTGCGGGTGGCGGCAACCGCCCGTGCAGAATTCTCTTTCATCAGATGCCGAAGATGCTCAAATCGTTTTCGAGCGGCTTCGACATCGGCAAGCCCGCCACCCTCTACGAACGCAAACTCGCCGCACTGGACGATCTGAAAAAGTCGCTGCTGCACCGGGCATTCTCGGGCAATCTGTAGAAGGCAGCCATGAGTGGTACGGTGCTGGTAATTGGTGTCTTGTGTCGCCGTCAGCGGTGCCGATTGCCGTCCAGAATCGCAACTTGTGAGCCGTTTTGTCATGTCGATGTGTTAAACATATCGACAAAACGTGTCGAATAAATGCGAAAAACTCGACACGTCCTGTTGACGTGTCGATTGCCTGGATATACGCTGACAAACCATGTCCAAAGCACAAAAAACAATAAAAACCGCTCAATTCTGGCGGCCTGAGTTCCCCTACAACGAATTGCCACCATTGCCACCTGGAGTGGACCTGGAAACGAAGGCGGTCCTCAAACAGTGCATCGGTGCTCGCGCTGCTGTTGCAGAATTGAAACAGGCTGCAGAGTTGATTCCGAATCAAGGAGTGCTGATCAATACGTTACCGCTTCTGGAAGCTCAGGCGAGCTCTGAAATTGAAAACATTGTCACCACAACAGACCAACTCTTTCAGTTCCGCGAAGACGACGACAACGCTGACGCTGCAACAAAAGAGGCCCTGCGATACAGCAGGGCTCTGCTGGAAGGATTTCGATCGCTGCAGCATCGCCCCCTGACAACTCGGACAGCGGAAGAAATCTGTACTCAGATTAAGGGCTTGGAAATGCAGGTCCGCCGTGTGCCTGGAACGGCACTGGCTCGACAGTCGGGAGAGATTGTCTACACGCCACCTGTCGGAGAAGACCTGCTCCGTTCGTTGTTGGCAAACTGGGAACGATTTCTCCACGAGGCGAATGACATTGACCCACTGATTCGCATGGCAGTGGCCCATTATCAGTTTGAGGCGATCCATCCGTTCACAGACGGCAACGGGCGCACAGGACGTGTGCTGAACAGTTTGTATTTCATCAGTCAGGAATTGCTGACACTTCCGATTCTCTATCTGAGCCGCTACATTATTCAACACAAAGCGGATTATTATCGGCTGTTGCGGGACGTGACCAGGAACGCTGCTTGGGAGGATTGGATTCTGTTCATGTTGAACGGAGTTCGGGAAACGTCTCTATGGACGGTCTCCAAGATCGCTGCGATTCGGACGCTGCAGGTGCAAACTGCGGATTATGTTCGGAAAGCTGCCCCTAAAATCTACAGCCACGAACTGGTCAACCTCATTTTCGAAATGCCATATTGCCGCATTCAGCACCTGACGGCACGAGAGATCGCTGGACGACAAACGGCATCCAGTTATCTCAAGGGACTGGTAAAGATTGGTGTGCTGAATGAGCGGGCTTTCGGCCGTGAAAAGCTGTTTATCCATCCGAGACTTATGGGTCTGGTAACGCGCGATTCAAATGTTTGGGCACCCTTTCCATGAACGAAGCCATACGTCACGCACTGAATCGGATTTGAGGCTCAATGCTTCTTGGAAACAACTCCCGGATTGATCGGTCTTTCTTTCAGAGACGTAGCCGGAGGATACGAAGATTTCGTCCAGCCGTTCTCAGCTTTAGTGAGTAAATCCCGCCATCCGTCAGTCCAGCAGACCAGAATTTTCTCTTGTGCTTTGGTCCCCAGCCATCGCCCCAGTATGTGTGGCGCATGGCTTTTTCGAGCCGTTCCATCAGCATTCAACGCCAATTTGAACGAACCCTTGTCGTGTTCAGATACGGTGTATGTCCCCGCCACATCTTCGCGCCGCATGGAGTCCGTTTCTGGAATGAGCCAAAACTCAGCGAAGTACTCACCGTGCTCTGAATCGAGCAACATCACTCTGTCTTCAAGTGTACCCTGACTGGAGTTGTCGCCGATCCAGCTCACCTTTCCATCTAGTTGCTGCCCTGACATTTGATGACTTCCTCGGTTTTGTCGCCCCGCGTTGGTACTACAGACCCATTCGTAGGTGCCCAGGAATCCTGTTTCATTGTCTTCTGCAATCTTGATTGTGATCTCACTTACTTCTTTTTTGAAATTCGGACCTTTCATTGGCATGGCCAAGCCATTCCAAACGTCTCCACTTTTCAAGTAGTGACTCTGAGCGAGACTATCGGTGGAATCTCTCGCATCTATCTTCCGCTGCATCTCCTTCATGGCAGCATCAATCCGGTTCCCTTCCATGAGGTCTTTGTCGGCGATTGCCGCATCCAGCCCGAGTTGCATTTCCTTCTGGTAGATTTCCTCTGCTTGCTTCACTGCATCAAGGTGCTGCTCATTCGCCGCTTTGACAGAATCTTCGTGCGTACGCTGCGCATCGATCGCAAGTTGAAACGTTGGGGCAAGAACCGGTCTCTTCTTCGCAATTGCTTTCCGCGCCGCTTCGATTTCGTTTGCAGCTTTTAAATCATTGGCTTCCAAAGCAGAGTCTGACGCCTCCTTAAGTTTCGTCAGATACTCGTCCTGTGCGGCCTTCAGTGCTTGCCGTTGTTGGCCGTCCGCCGCCCGAACCGAATCTTCATACGTGCGGTGCGCCTTTATAGCAGGAGGGGACTTTGGTTTGTCTGCGCCTACAATCAAAGTGAGTGCCGCAATGGCTATGAAGATTCGCGCTTTCATATTGTGACCTTTCGCAATCGGAAAATGACTCTCCGGAAATGGAACGGGAGAGACGTCAGATCCGCCATTAGACTAGAATTGCCGGACTGAAACCGCCAGCGGGTGGCCGGAAAATTCCGATCCTGAAGGCCAGACGCAAATCGAATCTCTGACGCAACTCAACAATTTGGCAATGACTTTGCTTTTATTTTTTTCTAAAAACGAGCGACAGAATACGAACGAGACAGGCGCAGGGCGATTCAGCGGCAGAAGAAGGGGCGAGAGCTGCGGAAATTCGTCAGCCAGATTAACCGGTTCCGTCACCATCGAAAGATCAGCAACCTGATGCTGCTGATGGTTTCTACGCTCGGCGACCCCCAACGCTTCATCAATGTCTGGTGGGAGGAAGTCGAGCGAGCCCGAAATCGGAAGCGGTGGGCTTGGCATGCGATGCGGTTCTGTGATGCCATAATCCGCCAACGTCAGGCAGTGCTGAAAATGGGGAATGTCTGCATTCAGACAGAAGACAACCAGCAGGCAGACTTGCAGGAATCGCTGCGACAGTGTTTCTTGGAGGAACGGACACTTGTGTCGGCAGCAGCACGACAGGCAGGTGTCACGATCGTCTGGCCTGCAGATGTTCAGACCGAATCATTCCACGAGTAGTTCACTCAATCCTTATTGACCCGACGGACTCAAGACCAAGCGAAAGCCCCGGTCGGCCCGAGGGTGCGGCGGACCAGACGAGAGTCGGTTCGCCGTCCGGCAACCTGCTGCGTCGTTGTTCCAACCGCCGCCGCGGATCACACGGAACGAGCCTTCTTTGTCTTCACACCACTCCCACACATTGCCATGCATGTCATAAAGACCCCATGCATTCCCTTGCCGATGCCCCACGGGATGGCTGCGCTTGCCGGATGTTTTGTCATACCATGCGTATTGGCCCAACGGGCTGTCGTCGTTGCCAAAACTATACGCTGTCGTCGTACCTGCACGGCATGCGTACTCCCACTCCGTTTCTGTCGGTAACCGATAATTACGACCGGCGGCTCGCTCAGCAGGTAACGCTGTCAGAAGACGGCAAAATTCTGCTGCGTCGTCCCAACTGACGACCTCCACCGGATTATTCACGCCTTTAAATTGGCTCGGGTTCCTGCCTACGACCTGCTCATACTGTGCCTGTGTGACTTCGTGAATTCCCATTCCAAACGACTCCGTCAGCTTAATCCTGCGCTCTGTCTCATCTTGCTCGCGCCCCGCCTCGAATCGCGGACTACCCATCGTGAATTCACCTGCGGGGATCTCGACAAACGTCATTCCAATCGAATTGGTGATAGAAAGAGCAGGAGTACTTGCGGCATCGCGGGCATCTATCTTTTGCTGCATCTCTTTCATGGCGGCGTCAATCCGGTTCGCTTCCGTGAGGTCTTTTGAGGCAATCGCTGAATCCAGCGCGGCCTGCAGTTCCGTCTGGTACACTTCCTCCGCCCTCTTCAGGGCAACAAGTTGCTGTTCATTCGCTGCTTGCACCGAATCTTCATGCGAACGCTGCGCTTCGATCGCCAATTGAAAGGTTGGGGCGAGAACGGGTCTCTTCATCGCAATCGCTTTCAGTGCCGCTTCGATTTCGTTCGCGGCTTTAAGATCATTGACTTCCAAAGCAGAGTCTTTCGCCTCCTTGAGTTTCGTCAGATACTCGTCCTGCGCGGCCTTCAGTGCTTGCCGTTGTTGGCCGTCCGCCGCCCGAACCGAATCTTCGTACGTGCGGTGCGCCTTTATAGCAGGAGGGGACTTTGGTTTGTCTGTGCCTGCAATCAAAGTGAGTGCCGCAATGGCTATGAAGATTGGCGTTTTCATACTGTGACCTTTCGCAATCGGAAAATGACTCTCCGGAAACGGAACGGGAGTGATGTCAGATCCGCGATCAGCCTAGACTTTTCGCACCGAATCCGCCAGCGGGTGCCGCGAGAAATTTGGAGCACTCTGAGGAATTGTTTCCAAATTTTTTTGGACGAGACAGCCGCCTAAAACGCCTTTTCCGCCCTCAAATATTTCGACTGCAATTACCTGAGTTTTGCGATGTTCGGACGCTGAATTGATCGCTGAAACTGTGTCAACGGGCATGAAGTCAGGTTGCAGGCTGAACCATGCAGACCAGCCAACGACGGCGAAGACTGCGATTGATGCCGAGCCCGTTCAAGACGTTTGGCCTGCGTCCTGTTGCAGGCTGCATCCTGCGGCTGCGAGTCAGCGGGCGATGATGCAGCCAAAAGGCTGAACTCAATTGCAGACGCTGCCCATCGGAGATGCATCACCCAGCTTCACAAGTTGCGCCTGAACGTCTTCCGGCAAGTCCTCGCACTTCGCAATCAGATCCCGGATTTCAGACCACATTGCACCACCGGGCGCACCACTCGATGCCGAATCTGCGTTTCCGCCATGTTTTTCGGAAGTGTTGTATTCCTTCTGGGAGTACATTGTACGTTGTTTCACAGCAACACGTTACACCTCCGGCGAAAGTCGGAGGTGATTTCGTTTGGGGCTCCTGTTAGCGACTGTGTTAGCAATGCGTATCGCAGACTTTCCGGAACCACGCATCCGCCGAAGCAGCGAGATCAAACTTTCCCGCGAAATATTGATTCACGGCGAATTCACTTTATGGACGGAACGAGCATAGGCTTCCATCCACTTCGGCCACCACTGAGCTTCATTCTTTGCCAGACCAATGCCCTTTGCCAATCTCGCCATTTCGCTCAGAGACATTCTACACCTCGCAGCCCATTATGGGTTTGTTCAAATTGACACCCCTCAGGCATGTTGATACCGTGATATCCGCGGCGCGTCCAATATTTGATATTGAACGCGCCGCTTGATATTGGAACAAACCATCATGTCGCCCGTGTTTTTTGCCCCTCTTGGCCAATATCACACGGCGCGTGTAATTCAGAGTTACGTGAACATGGAAGACGCAAAAACCAAATACACAAAAGCGCTTTTTCCATTTTCGGATGGCTCGCTTCATCAGTTCAAAGATACTGATCCTGGAATCGACTCAACATCGATTATGTCGCTGATTGAATCGAATGCAATCCGAGGGCAAGTCCAAAAAACCAGCAGCCATACAACATTTCGCGACATGCAAATCACGCCTCATGGAATCGAACTGCTGTCCAAATGGAAAAGCGACGCTGACTCAATAAAGATCCAGAGAAGACTTTCCGGGATTTGTGTCTTTATCGCAATTGCTGTTGCTGGCCTTCTGGTCAGCGATCTGTACGCGAGGTGGATTAGCCCTTACATAAATCCGAAAATCCCTGATCAACAGGTAATTGATTTGCAAACTCCCAGCCAAAGCAAAAATAAGTAGCCAGAAAAAAAAGACTCGGTCATTTTCCAGTAAATCGGTGGCATCGCAAATCACCTAACAAAACGATGCAGCCCGAGTTTGCGTAGGCCGCTGATTGACAAGTGGGTGCAACCGGACTTCCGCGCAGCCCTGCGACGGATCAAAAGTAGTGTTTTTCATGTCTTCTCCCCATCGACGCTGTTGATAAACCTAAATCTGCGGCCGCAAATTTTGCAAACCCGGCGACGATGCCGTCTATGTTCCTGTCCGATGACGCAAAAGGCTGCGTAATTCTGGGAGATTGATCCCCCATTTTTCCCAGACACCCGTTCCGGAAGCGCGGAAGTCCGGTTGCACCCTTGACAAGTTTAGTCAGCCGCGCAAACCGGCTGATCGTGTGCGTTCGACGGATCGCCGCGTCTTTGGCTGGGTTGACCTTATTCTGGTTCTCGGTATGATTCACTGAGACCAGCGGAAGCTGGCGCATGAGACCGCATTGACCTGCGGCTTTTTACTCTAAATGGCGTTTGATTACGCCGGAAAGGACACATGAAAATGTCTGACAATCTAGGCGCACGTTTACGCGATGCCAAAGAGTCGCACTCTGCTTGGTTAGGTCGGCTCAACGCCCAATGGGCTGACGCGGAGAAAACTGTACGTTCGTTTAACCTGTCACAAAAAGTTTGGGCTTCGTTTAAGAGCGAAACGCAAGAGTCTGATGATGGGGTTTATTCACGCGACTTCGAGCACTGCCTCGTACTTTTAAAGCACGACGGTGAATGGCGAATATGCTATGCCGTCGGTGAAACCGGCGATCCCAATTCGTTCTCGCCACGTCCCATCCTTGATTGTTCGCTCGAATGCCGAACAATGGGGCTCGAAGGACTCCCTAAATTGCTTGAAGCAATTGTAGATGAGGCCGAGAAGGAATCCGCTAAACTTGAAGTTGCCTTGGGAGCCGCCGCAGAGTCGCTGGCGTCATTCAAGGCCGTAATGTAACGTCTCGTCGAACAAACGGTTGCAGTGCAGCGGCGTAACCCGGGCGTGTCGGGATGGAAAGCCTATTCACGCCGCCCACTGAACCGTGTCGTTCGCACTCACAGGGAAGTGGACTTCAGCGACCGTCAGATTCAGTCATGTCGGCATTGACCTTACGTTTCTTTTGTCGCCCTAGTTTTCGCCATGATTGTTGTTGCGGGCTCTTAAGATTTTCGAATGCCTCCCACACCACTACAGCAGCGGCTTCCGCGTTTCGGCCAACGTAAAACTCCTGAGTTGTTTGATACTCTCGTGCCGAATCAGCTGCATCAGAACAGTTGTTTTTGCACCGAGCGGGTAGCGGCAACCGCCCGTTCAGGATTCACTTTCATCAGATTGTGTAGATGCTCCAATCGTTTGCGAGGGGCTTCGACATCGACGACTTGCGACGAAAGTCCGAGTTGTTTAGTTTTGCGAGTGTGGCGTGAAACTGGCGATGACGTAGAGATTATCGCGCGACACTTGAACTGGTTGGTCCTTTTCGGGCCTTGTGACTTCGTCTAAAAAGTGTACCTTGGCGTGGATTCGGTGCTGATTGCCGAAGCGGTGTGCATCGCGGTCGAATGGGTTTATCAGCGTGGGGATCATGATGGCGACGAAGGAGGCGAAGAAATGAAGGCAAAACCATTGCCGCTGATTTCCGTCCTTGCGGCAGGTCTTGAAGACACGCTTCGCGACGAGAATATCTGGTGGCGCGGGGAGCGGCAATTCGGATTGCCGGAGATGCGGCGCTGGGCGTTTGATTCCGTGATGAAAGGACTGAAATATGGGCTCACGCCCATCACGGTTCTGCGTGGGCCACGGCAGATCGGCAAAACCACGTTGCTGAACCAGATCATTGACTCGCTGCTTTCAGAAGGAGTTGCCCAGTCGCGGATTTTTCGAGTCCAGTTAGATGAACTGCCGGCGCTAAGAAATGTCGAGCAGCCGATCCTTGAACTCTGCGGCTGGTTCTCCCAGGAGATCCTTCAGAAATCCTTCAATCAGGCGGCCCACGACGGTCAGCAGGCTTACATTTTTTGGGATGAGGTACAGAACCTGCCGGACTGGGCTCCCCAGGTCAAACACCTGGTGGATCTGAACCCGGTTCGCGTGGTTGTCACAGGAAGTTCGGCACTTCGCATTGAAGCGGGTCGCGACAGTCTGGCTGGTCGGATCACGACTCTTGAAATGGGCCCTCTGCTGTTACGCGAGATCGCATCGCTGCGAAACTTTGAGCAGGTCCCGCCATTCCTTCCAGTCAATGGACTGGGGCCATTGCGATCCAAAGAGTTTTGGCAGCAATTGCGGTTGCATGGTGAAACGCATCGAGCCGCTCGTCATCAGGCGTTCGCGGCATTTTCCGAGCGCGGTGCGTATCCGGTCACTCACACTCGGGCCGATCGACCCTGGGAGGAAGTGGCCGATTTTTTGCGAGAGACCGTCATTCGTCGTGCCATCCAGCACGATCTGCGAATGGGGCCTCGTGGCCAGAAGCGAGACGAGCACTTGCTGGAAGAAGTATTTCGCATGGCTTGTCGGTACGCCGGACAGTCACCGTCCCAGGCTCTCTACCTGGACGAACTCAGGCGGGCCATGAATGCGAACATCGGCTGGCAGCGAGTCCTGGCTTACCTGAAGTTCCTGGACGGAACGCTGCTGGTGCGGCTGATTGAACCACTGGAACTGCGGCTCAAGAAACGCCGGGGTGCCGCCAAGCTTTGCCTCTGTGATCATGCTCTCCGGGCCGCGTGGCTGCAGGAAGTGATCCCATTGACGGACGATGAACTTCAGAAGTCGCCTCACTTGTCGGATATGGCCGGTCGCATCGCCGAAAGCGTTGCAGGTTATTTTTTGAGGTCCATCATTGGGCTTGAGGTTGCACATTTTCCGGAGCGGGCGGCCGAGCCTGAAGTGGATTATGTGCTGACGATTGGAGAACAGCGGATTCCAATCGAGATCAAATACCGCCGCCGCATTTCTCATGAAGATACTCGAGGGCTGCGGTCGTTTATGGAGAAATCCCACTACAACGCTCCGTTTGGCGTGTTGGTCACGTTGCTGGATGAGGAGGCAACAAATGATCCTCGGATCATTTCGATCCCACTTTCCACTCTGCTTTTGCTGAGGTAGCTCAACAATGAGCCGTTACGAAGTTCCGGAACCCATCATCAATTCTCCCTTTGACGAGCCGACGTCGTACTGGCACATCGTCGAGGGCGAGCAGCCGGTGCGCCGTGACGGTCGGCGTCCGGCGATGTACTTTTATCGCGATCCAAAACGACAGCCGGACCCGACGGGTCGCGATGATGGCAGCATCCAGATCGAACTGAAAATGGTGAATCGCATTCGCCAGCGAGTTGCGGAATGGCGAAGTCAGGGCTATCCGGGTGTGACTCGCACAACAGAAGAGCTGCTTCGATGGTGGCGACGGGACGGTCGTCGGCAACGATTATTCGTAACCGTTCACGGGATCAGATTGCTATTGGGTCAATTTGAGGGGATTTGTTAGCTTGCGGACATGGACGCGAGAGACAAGATCATAGAGGATC
>JAYTAK010000120.1:0-2121 GCA_043737515.1 Candidatus Kuenenia sp.
CATGACGTGACTTGTTTGCTTATGCGGAAACTGTTCCTTGAGTCGCGTGACGGACTCATTTTTCTTCAGGCTGATCGTTGGTTCAAAAATCGCCCGCAGCCGATAAAAATCGGCCTGACTTACGGGATCGTATTTGTGATCGTGGCATTGAGCACATCCGATCTGCAGGCCGAGAATGACTTCACCGACCGTGGCCGTCATTTCGTTCAGCAGTGTATGTCGCCGTTCGTCCTGCGAATTGATGTCGGGCATGTCCGGCCCCGAAACACAGAATTGCGTCGCGATGGCCGCGGCTTCGTTGTCAGGTTCCAGCAGGTCACCGGCGATCTGCAGACGGACGAGTCGATCGTACGGCATGTCGGCGTTGTACGCATCGATCACCCAGTCGCGATAACGCCATGCGTTGGCCCGAATGTTGTCGTGTTCAAAGCCATCCGTTTCTGCAAACCGCGCCAGATCCAGCCAGTGCTGAGCCGATCGCTCTCCGTAAGCAGGCAAAGCCAGCAACCGATCGACCAGCATTTCAAACGCCATCGGTGACTCGTCAACGATAAATGCGGCGACCTCGTCGGGTGTCGGAGGCAGTCCCGTCAAATCCAGACTCACACGGCGAATCAACGTGCGGCGATCCGCTTCCGGCTGTGGCACAAGACCACGACTCTCAAGCTCCGCCGCGATAAACGCATCGACAGGATTCCGTTGCCAGTGTTCGTTTGACGTCGCCGGAATCTCGACCAGCGAACGCGGCTTCAGCGACCAGTGGTCGCGGTCGGATGCTGTGATGGGTGGTTCGGTGTAGGCAGCGACTTCGGTGGCAGGATCGTCGGCGCAAGATGTCGGCGTCACCAACGCGGTGCAGGCGGCGATTGAGAGGAGAACGGCGAAGCGGACCAATTTGCGATTCCCTGAGTTGTTCAACGTATTTCACATCCGGCGAGCGGCATGCGTCAGCTTGCCGGTACATTGCGATTTGAACGTGCTGCGACCGTTTCGGTTGAGTCGTGGTCGTACCGGTGGGCTGACGCCCAACCGCTCGCCAGCTGCATTACCGTTACCCAATCATCTCATGCACCACATGTGCTTCCTCCGGTCCGGTCAAACGCTTATCCAGCCCGTTATGAAAATGTGTCAACTGTTCGTGATCGATCCCCAGCAGATGCAGAATCGATGCGTGAAAATTGTGGACAGACACCGGATTGACGGCGGCTCGTAAACCAATGTCGTCCGTGGCACCGTAAGCTCGCCCACCGGAAATCCCGGCACCGGCGAGCCACGCACAGTAGCCCCACGGATTGTGATCGCGGCCCGTTCCCTGTTCACTCATCGGCATCCGGCCGAACTCTCCGCCCCAGATCACGAGCGTGTCTTCCAGCAACCCGCGTTGCTTCAGGTCTTTCAGCAAACCCGCCACCGGCTTGTCTGTGCTGAGACAGCATTCGGAATGATTCGATTCGACATCCGCGTGAGCGTCCCAGCCGTTGGTATCGCCCGAATACAGTTGCACAAACCGGACGCCGCGTTCGACCATCCGCCGCGCCAGTAAGCACCGCATGCCGAAGTCGCGTGTTTCTTTTCGATCGATTCCATACTGCTCGAGCGTGGCTGCCGTTTCACCGCTTGTATCGACAAGTTCCGGTGCTTTGGACTGCATCCGAAACGCGAGTTCGTACGCTCGAATGCGGGCGACAAGCTGATCGTCATGATCGCGTTCGGCCAGATGTCGCTGGTTCAGCGATTGAATGAGTTTAAGGTTGCGACGTTGCTGGTCGTCACTGACACTCGGCTGAGCGTTCAGATCGATGATCGGCGACGCACCTGAGCGCACCGTCACACCTTGATACGTCGCCGGCAGATAACCGCTGCTCCATGCCGCAGGACCGCCTTTCAATCCACCTCCGGGATCGGGCATGACGATGAAGGCCGGCATGTCCTGGTTTTCTGAGCCGAGTCCGTAGGCCACCCAACTGCCAACGCTGGGATTGCCCATCAGAATACTGCCGGTGTTCATCTGATACACCGACTGCGGATGATTGACGCTGTCACCGTGCAGGGATCTTACGACGCAGATGTCATCGGCACAGTCGGCGATGTGCGGCAGAAAGTCACTGATCTCCAACCCTG
>JAYTAK010000121.1:0-2119 GCA_043737515.1 Candidatus Kuenenia sp.
AAGTTTTTTCGTTTAACGGCGAGCCGCAGGCGTAGGCGGACTCAAGCAAGAATCGCCTACGCCTTTGGCTCGCCGTTAAACGATTTGTGCCAACATAATTCTGACCATGCACTTATTAGTATTTAGCTGCCTCTGTACGAATTGCCATTTGCCCGACCGAGCGAATGATCGGCGCGAACTCCATCCGGTCCACGACATCCCGCTGCACATCAATGCCGGGAGCGACCTCAATTAGCTCCAGTCCCTCAGGCTGCAGGCGGAACACAGCTCGTTCGGTGACGAAGAGAATGTCTTGCCCGGCATCACGGGCCACCGAACCGCTGAAAGAAACCTGTTCCACCTGCTGCACAAATTTCGCAATGCGTCCTTCGTGGAGAATCCGCAGTTTGCCATCTTCATACGCGACTTCCAGCCCATCGGTTGTCAGAGTGCCGCAAAACACGAGCCGCCGGGCGTTTTGAGAAATATTGACGAAACCGCCGACGCCCGCAAACCGCGTCCCGAATCGCGACACGTTCACATTGCCGTGTTGATCAACCTGCGCCGCCCCCAGCGCGGCGAAATCCAGTCCGCCGCCATCATAGAAATCGAACTGGGACGGCTGATCGATAATGGCTTCGGGATAGCTCGACGCTCCGAAGCTCATGCCGCCTGCAGGGATTCCACCGATCGGTCCGCTTTCCAGAGTCAGCGTCACTTCCGACAACAGGCCTCGTTCGGCAGCGACCAGGGCGATTCCTTCCGGCAGCCCGATCCCGAGATTCGCAATCGCCCCCGGTCGCAATTCATCACACGCCCGCAGCGCGATGATGCGTCGCGCATCGATCAGCGCGTGCGTCCTGCCAATCGTCGATGGTGCTGAATCAAACTGCGGCTGTGCCACTGTGTCCGCCGCCGAACAAAACGCCGGATCGTAGGGTTCTGCAAACGTCTGCCAATGTTCATGTTCTTCGGCCACGACGATGTGAGTCACCAATCGTCCGGGAACTCGCACTTGTTGCGGCGGTGCTGGAGTCTCCAGAATTCGCTTCACCTGCGCGATCACGATCCCGCCGTGATTGTGGGCGGCTTGAGCGATCGGCAGGACGTCGCCGATGACAGCTTCCTCGTCCATTATCAGATTGCCGAATGGATCAGCCGCCGTTGCGCGAATCAGTCCCACATGGATCGGGAACGCGTGGTAAAGCAGCCAGGAGTTTCCCCGCAGCGTGACTCGTTCGACGAGTTCTTCAGTCGTCTTCGCGTTCAGCCGACCGCCACCGAATGCCGGATCGATGAATGTGCCGAGCCCGACACGAGTCACGCATCCGGGACGCCCGGCAGCAATGTCGCGGAACAAATGACAGATCACGCCCTGAGGAAAATTATAGGCTTCGATTTCACCTGCCAGAGCCAGCCGCCCCAATTGCGGACACAAGCCCCAGTGTCCACCGATGATGCGTCGCAGTAAGCCGGCATGAGCCAGATGATTCAGGCCGCGTGTCTTTCCGTCACCCTGACCAGCCGCGTAGACGAGCGTCAATTCGTGCGGCCCGTGATGCGATAGAAATCGTCGTTCCAGCGCCGCCGTCAGTGATTCCGGATGTCCCGCTCCGACAAAGCCTCCGCAGGCGACTGTCACTCCATTCCGAATGTGCATGACCGCCTCATCTGCCGAACAAAGTTTGGCGAGCAGCGGTGTTTGAATCTGCGGATGGCTGGGCATGGCTGGATTCAGGGTAAACAGGCGAGCGGCATGCGTCAGCTTGCCGGTACGTTGCGATTTGAAATCTTAGATTTGAAATTTGAAATTTGAAATTTGCGTTTCGTTTCATCCCCACCAGCCGCCGTTGACGTGCAGCGTCTGGCCGGTGACGTAGGATGACAAATCGCTGCACAGATACAAAATGACGGATGCGATTTCGTCCGGATCACCAAACCGTTTCATCGGGATCTGAGCCAGCATTTGTTCACGGGCGGCTTCGGGAATGGACGCCCCCATTTCTGTCAACACAACTCCCGGAGCGACAGCGTTCACATTGATCCGCCGTGATGCCAATTCGCGGCTGAGGACTTTGGTGAAGGCAATCACGCCGGCTTTGGCCGAAGAATAATTCGCCTGCCCGAAGAACCCGATGAC
>JAYTAK010000122.1:0-4936 GCA_043737515.1 Candidatus Kuenenia sp.
GGTTCGAGTCGCATCGGGATGAGCAGTGTGTCGAGATTGTTCTGCCTGACGATCTCCGGAAGAGAACGCAACCAGCCATCGATCTCGTCTGCACCGCGCAAATGAATCGAATTACATCCAGTTGCTTTCACGAGATCGGCTTCGAGTTTGGTGGCTCCGTCCGCAGGCTTCCTGCGGTTTGAGAACAAAATCCAATGATCCAGTTCCCCAGCCGCAATCAGCTTCTTCACTTTCGGTACTTCTTCGGTCATCAGCATTCGCTGAAACGGCTTGTCAGAGAAACTGGAGTCTTCAACCTGAGTCCACTTGGCTTGGACAATGAAGTTTCCGCTCAACGGCTTGGCTTCGCTGGGAAACCGCATCGCGTGACCTCGGAATCTCGCATCGCGTCCACTGTCTCGCCCCGCCGCGAACTTCTCGGTCCCTTCGCCGAGCAGATATCGGCACAAGTCCCAGACAAGATTCTCAAAGTCCTTGTCAGAGGGAAGCAGGTGATAGGGATAACGTGGCATGGTGATTTTTTTTGGCCGAATAACTCAGCGAGCCGTCGCGGTAGATTCTTCTGACACTCAAGTCAGTTACAGACGGCGTCATTGTAACTCGTAAAGGCAGTCGGCTGCAGTCCGGGTCATCGGGCGATGATCGCGGAGTTGGTAGCGGGACAGAAAAAGCCGCAATACGGGAAGCATGAATTTACCAAAAACGCGCACCGTTGGCGCGACCGATTGAGCGGTTTCGAAAAAAATGGAACAAGGAAATGAAGAGGCGAAGACAGTTGGCTCATCTCTGACGAATGGATGAGTTGTTCTCGCCAACCTGGTCTAGAGCGGGCTGCCTGAGCACAATTGTCATGTGACATGCGGAAGTGAAAAACGCTCAGAGCCCTGAAGCAGTTGTATTCGACGATCAACTCTCGACAGAGCTCCATAGAGCTCCATGCCTTGGAAGTTACCTTACGCATCTCACATGCAGACGAAGTCCACAGGCTGACTCCTACGGCCATGGGGACAGCGACGGTCTCAAGCCGCTTGTCGTTCACAATTTCAGAACCCTGAGCTATGTCGATTTTAAGTCGTCATCGACCGTCGCGGCAAAGCCAGGTCGATTCAGCACCGCCAACAGCAAAGTCCCCAGTTCCTGCGGTTCTTTACGACGACTTCGGCGGGCTTTCAAATCGGCCATCTGCAACTTTGCGCCTTCATCAACATGCCGAATTACGGGAGCTGTTCGGCTGCATGTTTCAGGTCTCTCACGATAATCGCCGGTGACGTGTTGTGCTCAAGCAGAAACGTATTGTGAAAATGAATGTTGCTGCCCCACGAACACCGATGAGTAATCGGCCGAAGTTGGAGAGTTTTTCCAAAGTCCACGGGTCCCGTCCGCCTCAGGTCAAACTACTCAATCCACAAAATGAAACTCATTCAACCCCAGCAAGGCCTGCAGATAATCCTGCCATCTGCGTTCGGCGTTCGTTTCGTCCGCAAGATACGCATGAGCGATCTCAAGTTCTGACTCCGTGACTTCGCGAGCGAACAGTAAACGATAGCAGGCTGCGATCCGATCGTCGTCCGATTCAATCGGTTTCAGGCGCGACCATAGATCATCGGCCTGCTTTTCCATCCATGGCGAATTCAGTACGAACAATTGTTGCAGCGGAGTTGTCGTGTGTTCCCTGCGCGGGCTGTGGGAACTGGCTTCCGGAAAATCGTGCATGCGGAGGATGCCGTTCATTTCTTCACGTTCCACTTTCGCATAGATCGTCCGCCGCACGTTGCTGAGATCATCGACAGGTTGGGAAGGTCCGCCGATTTTCAAATCCAGCCGCCCGGTCGCTGCCAACGTTGCGTCCCGCCACATTTCGATGTCCAGCCTGCGGCGATTCATCCGCCACAGCAGGTGATTTGCGGGATCTGCCGCATCAGCCTCCGGTCGAAAGGCGGACGACTGACGATACGTTGCGGACAGCAGGATCTCGCGATGCAGCCACTTCAGATCCCAGCCGTGGGCGACGAATTCAGACGCCAGATATTCCAGCAATTCCGCGTGCGTCGGTCGGTCGCCCTGCGAACCAAAATCACTCGGTGTCCCCACCAGCCCGGCGCTGAAATGCTGATCCCAGACGCGATTGACCAGGACTCGCGCCACGAGTCCTGCAGCATGCGTGAGCATGGAATCCGCCAGTTCAACGCGACCGCTGCCATGCGCGAACGGAGCGACGGGTTCGGGCTGCAGCACTGTGAGAAATCGACGCGGCACGATGTCGCCGGGATTCGCCGGGTTGCCACGTCGAAACACCGGCAGGTCGCGAGGCTGCGATTCGCGGTATTCCAGACGAGTCCTGTCTTCGCCGTCAGGCTGAACGTAAATACTGGCATCTCGCAGTGCATGTGCCCACGGTTGATCGACATGGGGCGTCGCCGTGCGAATAGCGGCAATGGACTTTCGAATTTCCTCCGCTTCGGCAGTCGCGGGATCAGTCAGCTTTTTCAGCTTCTCTTCCAGTTCGCCAATGGTTTTTCGAGCGGCTCGAACTGCGGGAACTTCATCGGGCGGCAGCAGCGGTCGTTCATCCAGTTGTGAACTTGCGAAGACGCCTGCCAGGCCGTAATAGTCTTCGGTTGAGATCGGGTCAAACTTGTGATCATGGCAGCGGGCGCACGATACCGTGAGCCCAAGGAATGTTCTTGAAACGGCATCGAGACGTTCGTCCCATTCGTCAGCGACGATTTGTTCGATCACCGCCGGAGCCAGTTGCAGCTCTTTCCAGTACGTGGGGCTCAGTCCGAGAAACCCGAGCGCCGCAAGATCTTCCGGTGCTGTATTGGGAATCAGATCAGCCGCAAGCTGAAGTTTAACGAACTGATCATACGGCAAATTTTCATTCATTGCCCGCACCACCCAGTCACGATAGATCCAGCCGCGATCTGTGGGGCTTTGCCAGTCCGGCGTAAAATCCGTGTACCGCGCGAGGTCCAGCCACATGCGTGCCCAGCGCTCGCCATAATGTGGCGAAGCGAGCAGACGATCGACGACATGGTCAAAGGCCTGCGGCGATTCATCTGCCCGGAATGCAACCAGTTCTTCCGGTGTCGGCGGCAGTCCGATGGCGTCGAAGGTGACGCGCCGCAGCCAGGTATTTCGATCTGCCTCGGAGTTCGGCGCAAGTTTATGTGCCTGCAGTTTCTCCAGAACAAACGCATCGATCGGTCGTCGAATCCACTCGCTGTTCAGCGCCGGCGGTTCAACATGTGGCAGAGGCTGAAACGACCAGAACTTCCGCCCGGCAACCAGATCGATCTGACTGGCGTGCGGACGTGGTGTCGATTTGTATTCCGGCAACGCCGCACCGTCGCGGATCCATTGCTGCAGGACGGCGAGTTCCTCTTCTGGCAGCTTTCCGTCCGGAGGCATCTGCAGGTCCGGATCGCTGTAGTCCAACACCCGGAACAGCAATCCATCCGGCGGCGTTTCTTTGGAAAACATCGATCCGCGACTTCCACCGGCCGCGATGCCTTCAACCGTCTCCATGACCAACGCACCGTTTTCCGCGCCGGTCTTCGTGGCGTGACATTCGTAGCAGCGCTTGGCCAGCAGCGGTCGCACCTGCGATTCGAAAAATGTGACGCGGTCCGTTGCGGATGCCAGTTGCGTTTTTGATTCGTCGTCCGCGAAGACGGAGGTCCCAATCGACCAAGCCTGCAATGCCATCAGCGTCGCGATCCCCGCGAGGATATTCGACATCGCGCGCGAGCCGCCAGCGCAACGTGCGTTTTCATTGGTCGTGTTCCGAAGCACTCGGACAACTCCTTATCGGATGTTTCTGACGAGGTGGCTCTGATGGAAGGGGAAGTAAAAAGCTGATGCAGAGTTTTTTTGTTTAACAGTCAGCTGTAGTCAGCATTGTCACTTCATGGTTCAGCACGGCTTCGACCGCAACACGCTCAACACCTGGAAACCACTCAAGAAACTGATCGATTGTTGCTCCGTCGCGAAGGTTCTCGAAGAGTGCGGCGACTGGAACGCGCGTGCCACGAAAGACCCACACTCCGCTGACTTTGTCGGGCCGCGATTCGACCGCCTCAAGTTGACTCCACGCACTATCCATACAGCACCTCATTGCCACGACGCATTTTCGGCTTCAACAGTGGCGTTGCCTCTGATGAATTCAATCGAGATCATTCCCCGGTATGAACATATTATCGAGTGGCAGTCTAATTGTCATCACGATTCGCCTTTACTGAATTAATGAGCAGAAAACACACTGGCATCCAGTGTCACACGCTGCGACAATGCCAGCCCACCCGCAATCGCACCGAAGCGTCCCCCAGCGAACAGAGCATGTTAAGACTGTCGTCATCAACAGCCACAATTTTCACGGCATCATTGATGCTCTGCGTATCGAGCGGGAATGGACTGGTCGCCGGGGATGCCGAGTTTTTTGAAAAGAAAATCCGACCTGTCCTGATTACGCACTGCTTCGAGTGCCATTCCGGTGAGACGCATGAAAGTGGTTTGCGGGTCGATTCTCTGAATGGCATGCTGACCGGCGGGGAGCGTGGTCCGGCCATCGTGCCGGGGAAGCCTGACGAGAGCCTGCTGATTAGTGCGATTCGGCACAGCGACACGCTCCAAATGCCGGCGACGCGAAAACTGCCGCAGCCGCTCATTGATGACCTGGCTCAATGGGTACGCGACGGTGCTGAATGGCCGAATGCGGAACCAGTCACGGCCGCTCCGACGCCTGCCGCGCAGGAACGCATGCCGACTGAGGCAGAAAAACAGTTCTGGGCATTTCAAACACCGCAGAGATCGCCGATTCCACAAGTCCATGATGTCAACAACTGGGTGCGAACGCCGGTTGACCATTTCATTCTGGAACAGCTCGAATCCAGACAACTGCTTCCCAACAAAGTTGCCGAAAAGCGAACGCTCATCC
>JAYTAK010000123.1:0-2119 GCA_043737515.1 Candidatus Kuenenia sp.
TATTCGCTGCTTTGATTCTGGCCAACTCAAAGGGTTCCGCGTCCCCGGTTCGCGTTTTCGCCGGATTCCACGCGACATTCTGTACAAGTTCATGAAAGAAAACGGCATTCCAACCGACGCTCTGGAAAGTGGAAAACGCAAGGCTCTGATCGTTGATGATGACCACGAACTGGTCGAACTGATCACCGATGCTTTGCAGGCTGACGGTCGATTTGAAGTCCGCGTCGCCAACAATGGTTTCGATGCGGGAATGATGGTCAAAGAATATCATCCGGACATCATTGTACTGGATGTCATGCTTCCGGACATCAATGGCAAAGAGGTCTGTCAGCGCGTTCGCAGTGATTCGGCACTCGATGATGTCCGCATCATCTGCATCAGCGGCATGGTCGAACAGGACAAGATTCAGGAACTCAAATCGGCTGGTGCCAATCATTTCATTCAGAAGCCGTTTGAAGTCGATTCTTTAATCGACAGCATTTGTCGTCTGCTGGATATTGAGCAACTGCAATCCAGATAGCCGCCGTCACCAATTGCTACGAATCAGCGGTCGCCCTTGTGCGACCGCTTCATCGTTTAGCCCAGCGGTACAGTGGGAGCAACACAGGTGAGCATTGCGACTGAAGAGCAGATCGGTGACGGGCCGTTTCTTCATCGATTGCTGGACGCACAGGTCTCAGAATACCGCTGGGACGAATTATCGTCGCTCGTCGTCGAAGCATGGATTCGACTGGGCGGTGCGTCAGCCGCTGTCCTTCTCAGTCCAAACGCGGCAGAGCAAATGCAGGTGTCATGCTGCCGCTCGGCAGAAGAACACGGGCCTCAGTTCAGCGACATTTTGCTTGCCGAGCCGTTTGCAATTCTGCTCGATCAGGGCGACATCATTGAAGCAATTGCTGAGAGCGGACTCATCGGTGGCCTGCATTTGAAGGTGTTGCCGTGGCCCGATCTGGCCGCCGCCTTGATTCTTCAGTTTCCGGAAGTCGTGGAACCCGCCCACGAGACAATTCAGGCGACACTGATCGCAACCTGCCGCCAATTGCTGTCCCGCGCGAATGATCGAGCCGTCCTGTTGCCGCGTGCCGACTTGCTGGAAGCTATGGCCGAATTCGCCGCCGGTGCCGGGCACGAGATCAACAATCCACTCGGCAGCATTCTGGGGCAGACGCAGATCCTGCTGAAAAGCGAACAATCGACCGAGCGTAAACAGGCTTTCGAAACAATCGGCGCTCAAGCCTGGCGCATTCGCGACATGATCGGCAATTCGATGCTGTTTGCGCGTCCGCCGCAACCGCAGAAGCAGAATCTCAATCTGGTCGAAGTCGTGCAGCAGGCGCTGGAGCCGTTCGACAAATCCGCTGCCGACGCCGGTGTCGAGATTCATTTTGCGACCACCGGCGATGTGATCGAAGTCGTCGCTGATCGGACTCAATTGAGCACACTCATTGGGCAACTCGTGCGCAATGCGATTGAATCCCTGCGTGGAGCCGATCAGGACGGCAGCGTTTCTGTCACACTCCGCGACGATCTGCCGAACACCGTCGAGCTGTCCGTGGTCGATAACGGCCCCGGCATCGTATCGGATGAAGTGCGACGACATCTGTTCAATCCATTCTATTCCGGTCGATCCGCCGGCCGCGGCCTTGGATTCGGATTGTGCCTCGCATGGCAAATCGTCCGCATGCACGGCGGCATCATCCTCCACGAATCCCCGGAATCCGGCGGTGCCGCCTTTCACGTCGCGCTTCCGAAAAACTAGCGTGGCGTCCGAGTTCGAAACGTGGGGTCAGCTTCCGGCTTTCCGTTGGTGGTTCATCGCTGGACCGAATTTCGGGCGAGAACGCCGCAAAGCATTCTGCTCAGCAGACGTTAAGAGTGTTGTTTTTTTGAGAAGAATTTCGATGAGGAGACTGACAAGTTTTTAGTTGCTTTCGGCTCGGGCGGTGAGGAATGACGGGATTTCCGCCACGATCGGGGCTCGTCCCCATCGAGCGATGATCATCACCAGACCAGAAATCCCAAAGGCGTTTTCGCCACTGCGGAGCTTGCCTCCGTAGGGCGCTGATCAATGGAATCACGGCTCCATGCGGACGAGCCGCAATGGTGGCCAGGTGCCGAT
>JAYTAK010000124.1:0-2118 GCA_043737515.1 Candidatus Kuenenia sp.
CTTGCCTCCGTAGGGCGCTGATCAATGGAATCACGGCTCCATGCGGGCAAGCCGCAATGGTGGCCAAGTGCCGATTCCGGGTGATGGCTGGTGATGATCCTCGCTCGACGGAGGCAAGCTCCGCCGGGGCGTCAATTGGGTTGCAGGCGAAGCCCGCGCCAAGTCACATCAGATTCCCCACAGTTCAAAACGACTGCGGCAGCGAAACGGGCGCATCGTGCGGCAGCATCAGAGTCCGCATCGCCTGTGACTCGTGATAAACCGGCGGAAAATTCGGTACCTGTCCCTGGTTGGAAACCGTCTGAGACGGCATGAAGCCCGTCGGATCAGCGTCATTCCGCATTGACGACAAACTTTGCACCATCGTCACAACAGCCAGCGACAACGAACACACACTCAACGCCACAACCTGCATATTGAACTTGCGGGCAACGCGTGGTGATGTGCTGCGGCGAGCAATCTCCCGCGAGAGCGATGGCCACACAGACCTGGACTTCAGACCGTCAACCACCAACGCCGGATCATCACGCAATGTCAGCAATGTTGCCATGGCGCCGGACATTCCGACATGATACGCACGGCAATCGCCGCACTGTTCCATGTGAGTTGCCAACAGATGTTCTTCTTCGGCACGCAGGTCATCACCTACGTCGAGATGAATCAGATGTTTTGCTTCAGAACAATTCATAACCATCGCCATTTCCTTCATGTATCATCCTGCACCAGACGCGTTTTGTCCGCACGGCGTTCACGTCGTTCCCACGCTTCGCGGAACATTTTTCTCGCTTCCGCCAGACGCCAGCGAATTGTCGCTTCGCTGCGATCTGTGACAGCAGCCACATCCGACGTACAGAAACCCTCAAGATCCCGCAACACCAGAACCGTGCGATACGCTTCTGGAATTTCCGCCAGCACGACCTGAACTTCCTGCGACAGATCAAGATCCTTACGAGGATCAGCCACAGCCGGATCCGGTGTTCGATCCTCGCCGGCATCGGTAAACAATGCCCAACGACCACGTCGCCGGACTTTTCGCAAATGGTCGTAGGTGAGATTCACCGCCAAACGAAACAGCCACGGTCCAAACCGTCGAGACGGATCAAACTGGTCCATCCGCTCGAATGCTCGCAGGAAGGATTCCTGAACGAGATCCGTCGCCATTTCAAGATCCGGAATGAACCGCCGGATGACTTTCAGAACTCGACGTTCGTATCTCTGAACCAATTCCCCGAACGCATCGTTGTCACCATTTCGAGCCGCAAATACAAGACGTACTTCACTCTCCGATGGAACTCCGCCGTTTTCTGGCGAGTCCTCGGAATCAAGTGATTGATCTTCAGCGTCCTGTTCGGACATGGTCCACATTCTCGGGCATCTCCTGCGTGTTCTACGCCGAATGGCACCGCTCCGTTGGTGGGATTTGCTGGATTTTTTCCGCAGAATCTGGCATCTGATTCGCCAATTCGCGAAGAATATCAAATTTTCGCCGGAGTGTTGAGTCCGAGTGATTCGCCTTTCTGGCATCCCTTCAGGATGCGTGGCACCACGCGTTCTTTACCGGTGGTGCGCCTGTCGGCGACCACCGGCTAATTTCTGCAATCCTTTCAGGATGAATCGCATTCATGGCGATCAATGTGTGATGCGCACTTAATTTGTCATTGAACCTCTTCCATTTTCCATTGGCCGTCTGCCAGTCACAGTCGTCCAAATCTGGGTCGGATAGATGCGCCAATTCGCCCCTGACAGGGGAGTTCAACCTACGGGGCATTTTTGTTCCGCTGCGTTTGTCCCGCCAGGGACACCCGAGAATAGACCACCGTTAAAACGGTGGGGTTGAGACCGGCCTGAATCTGAAAGTCCCGTCAGGGACGAAAGATGCTTCTTGAAAGAGTCAGCACCTCAGGGCAGCGACAAATTCCAGAGGACCATGTCGGGCTCAGGCATGGCGAATTGAAACCGTGACCACGCGAAGTTCTGTCGTCCCTGCCGGGACTCCCTGAACGGCGGGCAACTTAACCCACCGTTAAAACGGTGGGCTATTCTCAAGCGTCCCTGCCGGGACGAATTGCAAATGCAACAGTCAGGTGGATTGATTCTGTAGGCCGGACCCAGCGCAGC
>JAYTAK010000125.1:0-4933 GCA_043737515.1 Candidatus Kuenenia sp.
CTCTGACAGAGTCCCAGGTTATACCAGATCGCGCCTTCGGTCGGGTACGCATCCGCGAGACGGTTGTAAATAATCGCAGCAGGTTCCCAGCATCCGAGGAGACTCAACTTGCGAGCGCGCATATCCTGCTGCGAGGCTTGTTCACTGCAGTTGACGGGCAACAGAGGATACGTGCTGCGGAACAGGAACGGCAAGCTGGATTCTGATTCAAAGCGGACCAGTTGCAGTACCAGGTTTTTCTGTCGTTCACCGGACGCCATGCGCACGGCCAGCGACAGATGTTCCCGGGCCGCCATCAGGCAACCCACGCGCCCCATTTCGGCGGCGATGATCGACGCCAGGAATGAGATTGCGGCCGGCTGTGATTTTGAACAGATCTGAAAGGTGCGATGGAGAATTCGTCGGGATGCTGCGAAACCATCTTCCTGCAGACAGATTTCGGCCATCGACAGCAGCGCCGTCGGTTGGTCGGGGTGTGACTTCAGAAATTCGGTAACGGTCTGGCGGGCCTCGGCGGTCATTCCCAGTTCGTGCAGAGTCAAAGTCAGTTCGCGGAGGATGACATCTTTGTCAGGATGCTTGCGAAGCAAATCCCGAAACAGTTTGACCGCCGCTTCGGGTTGATTTTCCCGCAGCCGATAGGCGCGCTGCAGCTCGGGCAGGAAATCGCCGCAACAGAATTTGAGCTTCTTTCCGCTGCCGCAGGGGCACGCAGAATATGGATCGTTAGCCATGACATTCCCTTTTGTATCAGTAATCGTTCAAAATCAGGACCGCTGACGGCACGGCTGCCATCCCGCTGATCCCGTTATCTGTATGTTTTTTTGTTCCGGTTTCCGCAAACATCCTGCGACCGGAACAACGAAAATCTTGATTCCAGAACTCAATTCAGACCCGGCATGTTAACAGCTTTTCAGGTTTCTGGCAGTCAGGCTGGAATGACCTGCCGCCGGAATCGCAAGAATTCGTGACTTGGTCGCCTGATTTGCCTCCAGGTTGTGGTATTTCGCTGGTGGATCTGCGATCCATGCAGGCCCCCGGAGCGTGCCCATGAGCAACGCGGTGCTTGCTGAAAATCTTCCTGGGATGTACTACAACGCGGGGATTCGAGTGTGCCGATTTTCTGTGTCGGCAGAAGTGCATTGGTTCAGCGTAAGTCGTGGAAACGGTGAAAGAGAATAGCAGAGAAGTGAAGCGGACAGAGAACTCATTGGAGGTTGGTTTGGCCGGTGCTTGGGGGCCAGCCCCCAAATCCCCGGGATTTATCGCATTGGGCCATTAACGGAGATTTTTAAGGAGCCTGAGCTGGTCCGATCTCACCAGCGCAGGCTTCCGTCAACGGCATTACGTAGCCGATGGCGCTGTGCAGGCGAATCGTACTGCAATCGAACACGTATTTTTCCACGCCGCATTTCGGACCTTCCAGGCTGAGCCGCGACAAAGGCCGGATACAGTCGCTCTTGATCGTGCGATGGTAGCATTCGATCCTGCCGTTGCGTTGCTCTGCAATCCGCAGGCAAACGGCCTTGAAAGGCTTCCTGCGGATGGCAGGACCGGACTGCGGATGAAAGAAGGCGAGTCTGGGATCGGTGTTTCATCCATGCACAGACCCTATTGGGCGGCGGGCGAAGCCCGCGCCAAGGTACTGGGATGATCTGGACGTCGAAGGCTTCGAGATCCTGTCGCGTCTTCCAATTCGCTTCCCTCAGACTCGCAGCTTCCTGATGGACGACGCGACCATGCTGCGGTGGAAAGATTCCCTCGCCATCTCCGGCACCGCCCGCGGGAGGTGCCCGCTTTGTTGACGAAGCTGTCCATGTGGGAATGCAAATTCGACTACGCCGCCTACTGTGACGCGTCGGACCGAAGCGAGCATGCGTCAATTCCAACATCGACCGTTGCCATCGGACGCACGACGTCAATGGAAATGTCGGTCTTCAATTCTTGGTGCGTATGCTTCCTGTCGAATGACATCGATATCGCGGTTTAGCGCATGGAACAAATATCCGCAAAGCAGGACTGGCCACGGCCCTTCGCCGCCTAGTCCCAAGTCCTCCGCACTAATCAAGCCGCGTTGGATCAGCCGAGTCTGGGGATAGGCTGCTGCGATGATTGTCATGTCGATGAGCGGTAACTCATCCAGATTGAGCAAATTGATTCGGGCTCCTTTGTATGCTTCAAGGACGAATCCCACGCAGCTGAACCGTGTTCTCGTGTACCGCCCATCGTCTTCGTAGATTGGAGACGTGTGTGGCAGCACACAGTACATTTGTGGAGCCATTCTCAATATCTG
The DNA here is from genome assembly GCA_043737515.1 of Candidatus Kuenenia sp. GTDB lineage: Bacteria > Planctomycetota > Planctomycetia > Planctomycetales > Planctomycetaceae > SXXK01. The sequence goes on from JAYTAK010000125.1 coordinate 2,294, forward strand.
GGTCGCTGCGAGTTGCAAAAACAGCGCATGCTCGTTCGCGTGTCGATCTATGAAGGTCCTGATCTTCTGGACTTCGTCGTCCGTCAACTGCGCACTGCCAATAACGTCACATTTCATGTGATTCGCAGAGTTGTGACCATGCAATGGTGGTCCCATATCAAGTACTGCTACGCTCGTGACATCTTGTGAACCCGCAGCTACGGTAAGTCCCACATGGCAGATGAAGTCCGATTCAGCATGATCCGCGCCAACGGCATCGAAGCGATTGAATTCCTGTGTCGATGTGTTTACACGAAAACTCGGCACCCCAGACTCCCAATGGTCGATCAAGCATCAACTGCAACTTGACTCAGCAGGTGGCCGAGCCAATCTGCAGCCTCTGGGTTTGATCGCCTCCACTTTTCATGAAGATTGTCGAGATTGTCGCTGACCAATTCTGCAAACCAACGATACGGACATTCAGAAGCCGCTTGCCAAGCCTGAGCAGCCAGTGAACTACGCATGGCTACGATTGCTTCGATTGCCAATGAGGTGGCCGCCGAATGTTTGTCACGCAGAAGAACTCGCGGGTTAATGTAAGCTTGCACCATTTCCCAAAGCCGCTGGGAAAGCTCTGGCTGCGTATCGACCGCAACCGGTGGAAGAACCTCAAAGTTGCGGAAAACCAATTTGGCAACTTCAATTTCCAGATCGATCGGGAGCGTTGATTTGTGCCCGGACTCAAGCAATACCGCCAACTCGCCCATTCGATCCATCGGCATGATCGCGATGTACTTGCGAATGGCTGCCCCTGTGGCAGCAAGTTCATCCCGATTGTTGCTGTCGCGGTGAGTGAGGATGTACCGCCACAGCAGTGGCAGAAGAACTTCATGCTGTGTTCGCTCAAATCGAGTTATCTCGATGGCGCAGACTAGCCTTGAAGATGCGCTCGTGCCTGGACCGGTAAACTGTTGTAGAAGGTCGTCAGCCGAGACGTTGTGCAACTCAGCATTGGGATCAATTGCTTCACTGGTGTTTGGTGAAATCCACTGAGGGTCTTCAGATTTGTGACCTCGAGGTTTAGCGTTTTCCAGAAACAGTGGTCCTTCGTCGGTGTCGAGAGCAGCATCGTAAAGCCCAGATGCCTTCTTTTCTGCCACGCCCCCACGAACTGACATCATCTCGCCAACCGGCAATCTACCCTTTTTCAGCGACTTAAGCGTGGCTGTGAAGCCTTGCTGTTTCAGCGACGTAGCAAACAGTTCGTCAAGCCTGCGTACAACCTCCTCCTGGAATGCTCGAGTGATCGCGTCGTTGCTTTGCTTGGTTCCACCGGAATGTGGCACTAGGATTCGTCCTCTGTGATAGTCGATTTTGTTCTGGGAATGGGAAGTTGCTGGTGAGACAACAGTTCCTTAATCATTCTTAACTTTAGCTTGGCGTCGGCAATCTTCTCTTCGAACTGCGAGATTTGGTTCTCAGTGAGTCGAACCTCTACCTCAGCTGATTCGCCGTCGGGCTTGCTATAGTCCAGCCGAAGTACCGTGAGTGGTATTGCACCTTCGATTCGGTCTCGACTCCGATCAAAAATCGGGCGAATATCGCAGATAATGCGAAAACTATCAAGTTCCGCACCGATGGCATCCACCAAGTCCCGAGCCTTGTACTGCTTCGCAATCCCGATTGGCTCTGCCACAAGCTTTCGAAGGCGATCTGTCAGAGTCCGTCGCTCGTCAGGCGTCAGACTTTCAGTTTTCTCTTCAATTGCCCTGGCCAACTCGTCCATAGCATCGGCAGCGTTCATCTCCGCATCATGCACGATTCCAGCGATGCGATAGATGATCCGTGCAACTGGTTCGAAACCCTCACCTAAACAGTCCCCGACAAGTTCGACCAAATCGGATCGGCTCAGAAACTTGTCGGATTTCGCAAGCTGCGACGCCAAGTTCAAATAAGCGTCTTTGTCGAGATCTACAATTCGCCTGACATCTGTCGTGAAGTCTTCATCTCGTGCCAGGTGATCCGCCAGGAATTTGAACGGGGGATTCCCGAAAACGAACTTTCTACTCGACATTCGTAATTTCCTCGGGGAACTCTAGTGCCGATTCCAGTAGACCAACGGATTTAACTCTCAGTTCCCAAAGACTTTACAGCCGTCTGGAGATCCGTGTCAACAACGCGGCAGGGAATGCTGCGGGTAGAGGATGCGTTTCGTTTCATCGGGAAATGCACCGCAATTCGATCAACCAAAGCCACTTGATTTGTCGTAACGGAAGAAAGACAAAGAACTTGTGGTCGGCAGCACGACGTTGAGTTCGTCGCGTTTGCGAGGATAATTGTCGCGGTGAAGCCAGCCGGATCTACTGTGTGCCTAGGCACAACTCGCTCCGGTCACACCGACCGAAGCCTTGAGGATGCTTTGGCAACGACTGTTCGGGATTCTGGTTCTCTTCCTCGGCTACGTCAGATCCGGTGGGTGTTCTCCCATCGTGACCCATCAGCGGCGAACTCGGATCAGTTGCGGTAGGTTCATTCTCAACGTGTCGATCGTCACTTGGACGGTAGGTGTGCGGCCCATGAGCTGGGCGTCAGTCAGTATGCACAGGAAGGCGAGCGACAGAATGAAAAGTCCCAGTTGAGCCTGAGGCGCTAGCCGATTCG
>JAYTAK010000126.1:0-11394 GCA_043737515.1 Candidatus Kuenenia sp.
CGCCCTCCAACCCCGGCCACCCATCAATCCATTGCTGACAGAGCACTAGCCGCCGGTGCTGATCGAATGCACAATTGTGAGTTTGACCGGTGTCTATCAGGGGATTAACATCCCCCGCTCGCCGGAATCCACAACGTGAATTAAGGCCCAGCGGGCCGGTCCTATGTCAGCCTGGGGCATCGCCCAAAGCAGGAAACTTGCAGTATGGGAAGCAGGAGTTGCTGTCGCCGCGTCGGCAGTAGCAGAATGTGGTTGCTGATCTCAACACTCTGTCTGCCGACAGCCGTGTGCGCGGAGGATGCGTCTGAATTTTTTCGCGGGCTGAATCTCAACGGACCGTCCGTCGTCATCGACGGCAACGTGTGGGAAGGAGGCGAATCGAAGTCGTACGTCTGCAGCGACAAAGCCTTCGACAATCAAAACGTCCCACTCGTTCCGGCGACTGATGCTGAGCGGGCTAAGATGATTCGCAGCAGCCGCTGGGGAGGAAATCGCGTCGAACTGATCGACATCCCGCCGGGAACTTACACACTGTTCCTGTATGTGTGGGAAGACAACGATGCGGAGACATTCTCTGTCGCTGTCAACGGGCGAACAGTCCAGGCTCGTTACAACAGCGGCACTGCAGGACACTGGGAAAAACTTGGCCCGTGGCCGACGACCGTCCGGGACGATGGAAAGATTCGACTGATAAGTCAGGGAGGTGCGGCGAATTTTTCCGGCATCGAACTCTGGAAGGGACACTACGACGGGCTCGGTGCGCCAATTCGCGACGAAGACCTTGCCTTCTTTGAGAAGCGCATTCGCCCGCTGCTCGTCAACAAATGTTACGAGTGCCACAGCGCTGAATCGAAGGAGTTACAGGGATCGCTGTTGGTTGATTCACGAGCAACACTCCGCCGTGGTGGTACGAAAGGGCCTGCGGTCGCCGCGGGTGATCCTGATCACAGCCTGCTGCTTGAAGCCGTCCGCTACAAGAACGATGACATGCAGATGCCGCCCGACGGGAAGCTCTCGGACGCTGAGATTGCGGATCTCGAACACTGGGTGAAAATCGGTGCCCCGGACCCGCGTGCGACGGCCACAAAGCACCTCGGCAAGCAGATCGACATCGCTGCCGCGCGCGAATTCTGGTCGCTGAAGCCAATCTCCAGTCCGCCGATCCCGGCTGTGAAGCTCGCGGATTGGCCGCTGACCGATATCGATCGGTTTATTCTTGCCAGGCAGGAAGTTCAAAACCTGACTCCAACGGACAATGCGGACAAACGGGTTTTGATTCGTCGCGCGACGTACGATCTGATCGGGCTGCCTCCGACGCCGGAGGAAGTACACGCCTTCCTCGCGGACGACTCTGCGGACGCATTCTCCCGCGTTGTAGTGCGGTTGCTGGCTTCGCCTCGGTACGGCGAACGCTGGGGACGACATTGGCTGGATGTCGTCCGTTACGCCGACACTGCGGGGGATAATTCAGACTATCCCATCCCGCAGATTCACCGCTATCGGGACTGGGTGATTGATGCCTTCAACCGCGATCAGCCGTACGACGAATTCGTGCGCGATCAACTGGCCGGTGACCTGCGTGGCGGCGAGACGGACGAGGTACGTAATCAACGAATCATTGCCACGGGCTATCTTGCCAATGCTCGTCGCTTCGGTTCTCGGGTCGATGATTACCCGCAGCATCTGACGATCGAAGATACCATCGATAATATGGGCCGCAGTTTTCTGGGGCTCACGATCAGTTGTGCCCGCTGCCATGATCACAAGTTTGACCCGATCACCAATCGCGATTACTACGGACTGTACGGCATCTTTCACAGCACACGCTATCCGTGGCCAGGCATTGAACTCGACAAACGGCAACGCGATTTCGTGCCGCTTGTTCCGCCGGAGAAGCGCGTTGAGATGGAACAGGCCCTCGCTGCAAGGGTGAAAGAGCAGGCGCGGCTGGATGATGACGTGCAGAAACTCAAAGACGCATTGAAAAAGGCTGCAGACGGCGAGAAGAAAGAGGCGGAGCAGAAACTGCAGGACGCAGAACGCCTTGCAAAGGAACATCTCGCACAGCCCGCACTCTTCGGAACGGCGTATGCCGTCGCGGAAGCAGAAACTCGGGAAGACGTTGCCATCCAGCTCAAAGGAGATCCTGCCCGTCCGGGGGATGTTGTTCCACGGCATTTCCTGACGGTGCTCGGTGGCTCAGAGTTACCGTCAAACTCGGACGTCAGCGGACGCGAACACTTGGCGGAGTGGATTCTGGCGACTGACAATCCGCTGCCAGCGCGCGTCATGGTCAACCGAATCTGGCAACATCATTTTGGACGCGGCCTGGTGCCGACTCCCAACGATTTCGGCAAGCAGGGGAAGCCACCGACGCATCCGGAACTGCTGGATTATCTGGCGACGCAGTTCCGGACAAACGGCTGGTCCATCAAGTCCATGCACCGCATGATCATGCTCTCACGAACGTATCAGCAGTCTTCGGCCCGCGGTCCGAAGGCCATTCTGCAGGACCCGGCGAACGAATGGCTGGCTGGATTTTCCCGTCGGCGACTCGAGGCCGAAGCGATTCGTGATACGCTGTTGGCACTCGGCGGAAACCTCGATCTGTCGCCCGCCGGTGCGCATCCGTTTCCGCCGGAGCGGACGTGGGACTTCACGCAGCATAAACCGTTCAAAGATGTGTACGAATCCAACCATCGCAGCGTCTATCTGATGACGCAGAGGATTCAGCGACATCCGTTTCTTGCCATTTTCGACGGGGCCGATCCTTCGACCAGTACCGCCGCCCGCATGATCAGCACAACACCGTTGCAGGCACTTTATTTGCTGAACGATGAGTTCGTACACGAGCAGGCGGCGGGCATGGCACGTAGCCTGGTTGCTGAATTCAGCGATGACGAGTCGCGAATGGAACGAGCGTGGTTGTTGATGTTTGGCCGACTACCTGAACCGGATGAAAAACAGGCGGCGACGGCGTTTCTGGCTGAGGCTCGCCAGGTACTGCAATCAAACAGCGAACAATTGGATATACTGGATCAGCAATGCTGGCAAGCGCTCGTGCGGTCCTTGATGCGGCTGAATGAGTTTGCCTGTCTCGATTAATGCGGTGTCCCGGAACTAACTTTTGCAGATCGATCAGGAACCATGACACCAAATTCAACGCGCCGACACGTTCTCCAGAGCCTCGCAGCGGGTTCGCTGCTGATGCCGGGGTTGCTGTCGCAGCTCCTGGCGGAAGACAGCAGTACCGATCCACTGTCCCCGAAACCCACTCACTTTCCAGCAAAGGCACAGCGCGTCATCTTCGTTTTTTCCAATGGTGGCGCGTCGCACATTGACACGTTTGACTATAAACCGGAACTGTTCAAAGCCGACGGCAAGATGATGGGAGTCGGTGGCGGACTGTCCAACGAAAAACGCATCCTCCTGAAACCGTTGTGGGAGTTTAAGCCTGGCGGCCAATGCGGGACGCTGGTCAGCGATCTGTTTCCGCATCTGCGGGAGCGTATGGACGACATCTGCGTCATCAAGTCCATGAATGGCAACGACAACGAGCATTACAACGCCACGCTGGGCATGCACACTGGTTCGTTCTTCTTTTCGCGGCCCAGCATTGGATCTTGGGTGAGTTACGGTCTGGGGACAACAAATCAGAACCTGCCGTCGTTCATTGCTCTCGCGCCTCAGATGCCGTATGCCGGGACACAGATTTTCAACAACGATTTTCTGCCGGCGTACCATCAGGGCGTGCGCGTGGTGGGAGGCAAAGAGCCGATCGCCAATCTGAATCGTCGTTCGACACAGCGAGGACTGCAGGAACTGGAACTCGGGCTGGCTGATGTGCTCAACAATCGACATCTGCAGGAACGTGCGAATGACAGCGAGTTGTCCGCACGCATCCGCAGCTTCGAGACGGCCTTTCACATGCAGACTGACGCTCCGGAAGCGTTTGATGTAGGTCAGGAGAACGATGCCACGCTGGAGCTGTATGGCCTCAAGCGCGGAGAAAGTGAAGGGTTTGGCTGGCAGTGTCTGGTTGCGCGACGACTCGCCGAACGCGGCGTGCGGTTCATTGAACTGGTCGATGGCAGCAGCAGCCATAACTGGGATCAGCACGGAAATATGGCGGAACATGCCGACCATGCAAAGGTCATCGACCAGCCTCTCGCCGGGCTGTTGCGGGACTTGAAAGAACGCGGCATGCTGGACGATACACTGGTGATCTGGACGACCGAATTCGGTCGCACTCCCGGAGTCGATGGCAACAAAGGCCGCGGACACCACAGCGCGTGCTTTTCATCATGGATGGCTGGCGCTGGCGTCAAGGGCGGCACGAGCTACGGCAGCACCGACGAGATTGGTGCGACGGTCGCGGAAAATGGTGTGCATGTACACGACTTCCATGCGACTATCCTGCACCTTCTCGGTATCGACCACACGCGGCTGACATTTCGACACGCTGGCCGGGACTATCGACTTACCGATGTTCATGGCCATGTTGTGCATGACATCCTTGCCTGACATACGAAGCGGGCCGTTGCCCACGCGGTTAAACGAATGTGACGGAATTCAATGCAGCGGCAATCACTGCAGTTCTGCCAGGACGCACATCGCCGCGTTTCGTCCGGGGATGCCGCTGACCGCGCCGCCTCGCAGAGCGGATGAGCCGGCGCGATAAATGCGGGGATGATGCGTTTCGACTCCCCAGCGACCGATCTGGTCCGGGTCGTCGGTGAAGAACCAGGACAGCGTGTTGTGAAAGATATTGCCCTGATCCAGATCCACCTCGCGTTCCAGGTCCACGGGCGTCTTAACGTCGATACACGGCTCGCCGTTGCGATCGCGCGCAAGACATTCCAGAAACGATTCTGAGCAGATCCGCTCGAGGCCCTCAAGATATTGTTGCCGGACTTCAGCACGACGAGCGGCGTTGTCGTCTTTGAACAGGCGATATGGCATATCAAGGCCGAAGAATGTCAGCGTGTGATAGCCTTTCAATCGCAGTTCCGGAGACAGGATGGAATTGTCGGTCAACGTGTGACAGTACATTTCCGCCGGCGCGGGATCCGGCAATTCAGAACGAGACGCCTGTTGCCAGGACGTCTGCATCTGCGAGTAGCTTTCATCGATATGAAAGGAGCCTGAAAAAGCTTCCTCCGCCGTCACGCCGAACGCTTTCACCTGCGGCAATCGATGCAGCAGCATGTTCATTTTGACGACTGAGCCTTCGTCCGTCGGAATCGGATTCCATGTTTCACCCAGCAGACGAGCAAAGGTTTTGGGACCAGCATTGACGAGGACTCGAACTGCGTCTACGGCGTGTTCGACTCCTTCCACAGAATACGAAACCGTGTGGCAGATCGGACCGCATGCCACATGTGTCACCGGCGCGCTGATGAGGAAAGTCACTCCGAGTGCGCGGCACCGATTGGTCAGTGCATCGACCAGTGATTTCATGCCGCCCACGGGAACGCGCCATTCGCCGGTTTCGTTCCCGATGACATGATACAGAAAACAACGATTCTGCAGCAGCGAAGCATCGTGTGGCTGAGTAAAGACTCCGATCTTGGCATCGGTCAACAGCAGGCCGCGCAGCACATCATGCTCAGCAAGTTGTTCAATGACTTCGCCGAGCGGCCGTTCGACAAAGGCCCGCCATGCTGTGCGTTCGTCGTCGGTCTTCAACGTGGACCGAAAAGACTCACGACTTCGCAGCGGCTGCAGCAGAGATGGCCATGCCACGCGGGCCATGGCGGATTCCAGCGCGAGCAGTTGTTCGTAGCCTTTCCATGCGTCATCGCTGCCGGTCATCTCCCGCATTGATGCACGAGACCGGTGCTCATCGACGTTGGAAATCACAAGACCGCGATGCGTTCCGCGGGCATCCGTGTACGGCGTAAAAGATGCCGTACTCCGTCGTCGGGTTTCGAACCTGAGCCCGAGTTCATCGACAATCAGCGGCGGCAGCAGTGAAACCAGATATGCATAACGGGACAACAATGCGTCGTAGTCCGGAAACACCTGTTGCGAAGCCGTCGCCCCTCCGATGTAGTCGTTTCGTTCCAGGACCAGCACCGACAACCCGGCCTTTGCCAGATATGCTGCAGCCACCAGACCGTTATGGCCACTGCCCACAATTACAGCGTCGTAACGATTCCGGACTTGGGATGGCGTCATGGTATTCCTTTGACAGACCGTGATTGGACATCATTGCGACAATTCGATCAGCTTGTCCACCGAGCCGCCTGGCAGTTCCTGTGGTGATCCCCCTGGCCAGCGGATTGTCAACGCTTGATAAGTTTCCGATTTGCCAAGTCCAAATGTCACCGGCAGTTCCACCTGAGACTGATAACTGCGGGTCGGCATGACTGTGCGGCTGAGAACTGTGCCATCAGGCAGAGTCAAATCGACTTGTGTACCGATGGCGTCTTTGTTACATGTCGTGCCCTTGAGTTTGACGCGCAGCCAGTGGTTTCCGGTCTGCTGACTGTTGCGCAACAGACGGGGATGGCCACCGGAAGAAAACAGGATCAGGTCAAGGTCACCATCGGCGTCGATGTCCGCCGCAGACGCACCGCGGCCAACCATGCGTTTCATAAAATCTGCACCGGTTTTTGCTTCCGGCAACATGACAAATTCACTGTCAAAGTCCGGGCCGCAGTTCCACAGCAGGTGTGGAGCCTGCTCGTAATGCTGACTTGCCTGAACGATTTGAATGTCTTCTTCAAGGTGCCCGTTGTTTTCGAACAGATCAACGCGTCCGTCAAGATCTGCATCGATAAACAAGACGCCAAATTTCAGGTCGGTTCTTGTCAGCGGCCCGAGGCCATTTGATACCGCTTCATCGCGGTACACGGGAATCGGCGCTCCGGGAGTCTGGCAAACATACAACGCCGTCATCTCCAGAGCGAAGTTCCCGATTGCGATGCCAAGTGCATCGGTGTTTCGGAAACAGGCAAAGTCAATTCCCATCGCACCGCGAGCCGCACCGCTGTTGTCAAAGGCCACGCCGGATGTGGCAGCACTTTCGATGAATGTGCCGCCTGGCTGATTGAGCAGCAGCAAGTTCTGAACCGTGTCGTTGGCCACGACGATATCGGAGAGTCCATCACTGTTCGCATCGGCAAATGTGACTCCCAGTGATTTCGACGCAGGCACGCCGGTGTTCGGATCCCGAATCTGAATACCTGCCTGTTCCGAGACGTCTGTGAATTTCCCGTCACCTTCATTGCGGTACAAATAAGGAAACTCGCCCTTGAAATCTGTCGGTCGTCCGTAAGCTCGCAGTGTTCCGCCGAGCGTGAATTCCATCGACGCATCAATTTCGCGTGTCCATTCGATGTAGTTGCAGACAAACAGGTCCAGGTCATTATCAAGATCATAATCGAACCAGCCACAACTGCTGCTCCATGCATTTTCGCCACCAGCCACGCCGGCCTGCGAAGTGATATCGGTGAACTTGCCGCTGCCTTCGTTTTGAAACAGGTGATTGGAGCCGAGACAACTGACGAACAGATCCACATCGCCATCATTGTCAAAGTCGCCACAGGCCACGCCGTTGCCGTACATCGCGACGTCCAGTCCCGAACCGTCGGTCACGTTTGAAAACTTGCCGGTTCCATCATTCGCGTACAGGGCAGACGTTGGAGCTTTTGCAGGCTGTTCTTTCGCCCATGGCCAGACGTTTGAGTTGATGCACAGCAGGTCCTGATCACCGTCGTTGTCGAAGTCCAGAAATGCACCTCCACCGCCCATTGTTTCCGGCAGCAGCTTCTCGCCTTCGGCACCGTTTTCATGAACGAAGTCAATGCCAGCGGCCTGGGTGATGTCCTCGAAAGGGATCTCTGGAATCACCATCGTCGGTGCGGCACGAGCGACCGGGAGCACAGTCGGTCCGCCAGTCGTCGCGACTTTCGACGGCGTGGGACGAGTTGCCAGCCAGATTGAGATTCCCGCGACAGCCAGCAGAACAATGCCTGCCACCGACCAGCGCAAAGCCGAGCCGACAACGTCGTCATTCTGGATTTCATCGGGTTCGGGTTGATTTGGTTTGAAGTTCATTGTTGTTTTCTTTCGGCCACTGGCGAGCGGCAGGGCGTCAGCCCAATGTCACTCGGTTTACCTCAAAAGTAGCAGGCACACTCCGTGTGCCGTCCGCTATTGCGCACGTTTCTAAACACTGGCCCGCTTATTCACTGGGACTGAAGCATCTGGAATTCATTTGCCTACGCGAGCAATCGGGACTTTTTTTCTAGCCACGAAACAGCACAAAATGCACAAAGAAAGCAAAGCACGATCCATGAAATGAGTGATTCTTTGTGGCTCTTGTGCCTTTTCGTGGCTAGAAAACAACACCTCCTGTCGGGCTTTCAGATTCCCAACAACTAGGCGGGCCATTGTTTCTAAAGGCTACGGCACTTGGAAAGTGCCTGCTACTGTCTAAAGCGAGTGCCATTAGGCTTACGCCCAGCCGCTCGCCTTATGGCTGGGTTGCTGCGGTCACCTTTGGTTTCTCCCTCTGCAGCTCGTAAATCACAAGTGCCTCGGAAGCGAAGTCTGCAGCCGGATACTTCTGCCGCGCGGCACTCACCGCCTGGCCGCGAGCCGTATCGTCCGGCTTGTATTTTGCATGCAGTGTCTGATGTTCGGCAGCTTGTTCTTTATCGCCCAATTGCGAATACAGTTGGCTTAAGTTGTAATGAGCATCGACGTTTTCAGAATCGATCGCCAGCGTTTTCCGGAAGACCTCCACCGCTTCCTGCAGACGGGCCGTGCGTTCAGCAGCTTTCGCTTCAGAACGTATCTGCAGGGCTCGGTCAAAGATTGTCAGCCCCAGCAGATTAATAACTTCATAGTCCATACTGAAATCAAACTTCCGGGCGACCGTATCTTCTGTGCGAAACTCCAGCACCTGGCGGAAGTTCTTCTCGGCATCGTCCAGACGCCCTTGTTGTCGATTGATGACACCGCTGAGCCATGCCATCGTCCACGGCGGTGCGGTGTTGTCTTTCTCTTTGAATGCGGCAGCTCGTGTGATTGCCGCTGCCGCTTCGTCCAGTTGCCCCGGGCCTGCTTCGGCAAACAGCGCGCGAGCCAGATTCAGTGGACCATCGAAGCGTTTGAGTTTTTCCAGTTCCGTAAACGCGGCTGCCGCCTGTTTCAGTTCGGCTTTCCCCTTGAGCAGCATTCCTATGCCATAATCATTCCAGCGTTGCCATTGCGGTACATCTCGATCGGGATTCGTGATTTCCCCAGTGACGCCTTCCACCGGGAATGTCACCTGGTCCTCAGCGAGCAGAATGATGGGCAGTTCATTACGGTATTTCTGCCCATCCTCGTGCCCGCGAATTGGTCGCCCGAGCGCCGCCATCTTCTGATCGACAAACTCCATGTAGGTCGAGTCAAATTTGCGATACAGCAGCCGCAGCTTGACGCTGACCGGATCAGTGACTTTGTCCGGCATTGTGAAGCTGTAGTGAACGGTCTGTCCCGCCCCCGGAGGAATCTGGTGCATGTAGAGAGGTGTGAAAATGTCCTGTGCGTTGCGTCGATCGATGCGGTTGCCATCCTTGTCTAACATGAAGTTGTTGACAAAGTGTGACCACGGATCAACGCTGTTATCCTCCTGCATCATTCCGCTGGCACCGATTGTCTGATCGCCCGACGTAACGGAAACTTCCAGCCAGATTTCATTCGAATCCGTGGTTCCCTGCGTAAAATGATGTCCCATTTTTACGGTCCGAATAACGGTTTCCAGCAGATATTTGTTGCCGGGCTTCAGCGTTGGTACTTCAGGTCGCAGAGGTGCAGTGAGTTGCCCTTCCACCGTGCCGCCTTCGCGAACACCAAAGACATCCACACGCATGATGCCTTTCATGAATTCTTTATGGGCCTCGATCGCTGTATCGTTATTGGTGAGCCAGTTGATCCCGGTGTTCGCAGACGGGAAGAAGTGGTTGTGCGTTTTCAGTTTGCCGGTGTCGTCAAAGTATTTCGCTCCGAAGTCGCCGGATTCCTTGAGTGGCATATGGCAGCCGTTGCACTCCGTCTGCGCTTTCGGAGGATAATAAAAGCTGCGAGCCCCATGGCCGGACACGCCGCTCAACAGCCAACTGTCGTAATGGTTCTGACCACGCAGCCACTCCTTGTAGTGATTGAGCGTAAACGGCAAATTCACTTTGTGACATGTGCTGCAGAATTCGGCGGTCTTGTGCAGCGGCTTCAGGAACGTCTTCTTGTGGAATGAAGGCTTCGCTTTGACCAGTTGGTTGTTGACCCATTGCAGCAGGTCGTTTTTGCTGGTTGCAAACGGATAATGAATAGGCTCCTCGATTGTGTAGTCGGCGTTGCCCTGAGTACTGTTGACATTCGTAATCGCATGGCACACGGTACATGTGATTCCCGCCTGTGACGTGGGATGTTTGAGCATATCGAATTTCGGATCGTCGAAGGCTCCACTGAAAAACGGGACGGGATCATGGCATCCCGCACAGAATCGCGAACCCTGCACGTTGCCGTCGCGTTTCATGCCGACTTCGCGGGTTTCAGCCACACTGGCAAGGTACGCCGAATTGTTGAAGGAACTGAAGTGATGTGCGCTCTTCGCCCAGTCGTCGTGCGCATCCTTGTGGCACTTGAGGCAGTAGTCATTCATGTCGAGCACTTCGGCGGAAATGAACTTGCCCGTGGCGGTGCGCGCGAGAGACGGTTCGAAATACTTGACACCTTCTTTGGGCCCGACCGTATTCCAGTCACGCGGATCGCGCGCCTGCATCAGAATCATGCCGATCGCGGTGGCTCCGGCCAGACCAGCCCAGACCAGCCCCTGTTTCCAGCGCATCTGCGGGCCGACCAGACGGTGCATAAAATACAGCCACCCGCCGATCACCGGGCCACCCACATGAGCCCAATAGATTACGCTGCGAGCGACTGGACTCTTGAGGTCGATGAACCCTTCAATACGCATCAACAGAAAACCGGAAAACAGCACCAGGATGCAGACCGCGAACAGAGCGTATCCAATCATCACCGTGCGGCGAATCTTGCGGTCTTTCGTATTCCGCATATGGATCAGCCCGAACACAATGAACGGCACGACGATCAGCAGCCCGACGACAATGTGGACCAAAAACATCCATGCGTAGAACTGATCTTCGTACGTCCGCTTCGTCCACCACTGCAGAAATGTCACGCCGGCGAGATACGCACTGTTGGCTCCGATCACAGCCAGCAGTGTCAGGACAACGTTGAACACAATTCGCAGTTTTGGCCCGATGGCTTTCCGCACGATCTTCTTTGGCGCATCCGCAACAACGGGGCTGGAAGCAACTTCTGACATGGAAATGATCACTTTCTGAACGAGCGATCAAGACCAGAGTGACTGGTCGGCGA
>JAYTAK010000127.1:0-4928 GCA_043737515.1 Candidatus Kuenenia sp.
AGGAATTTGACTGGCGAGCGGGGTACGTAAGTGCCCTGATATTCGCGTCATCTGGAACAAATCAGGGGATTAACATCCCCCGCTCGCCTTAAGTCCACGACATTGGCCTGGAACCTGGCGGAGAGGGGACAAAGTAGCGTCGTTCTTTGCAACAATGTAAAACAGCACTCGTGAACACTACTTTCAGTCACACAATTTCCTCTTTCGTCCGGCTCTGCACGTTTGTGCTGGAAGTACTGGCACTGGTCACTCCCTGTGCAGCCGATGAGCCACCGGTCTCTGCTGATCTGAACCCGCGAGCGGCTGCATTGATTGCCGCCAAGTGTGTCTCCTGTCATGGCACCGACGAGCCGCAAGGTGGCCTGAATCTCACATCGCTCCCGTTTGCGCTGGGCGATCGAACCATTCGAGCCCGCTGGATACGGATTCACGATCGCGTTGACCACGGTGAAATGCCGCCGGATGAGGGCGATCTGACTGATGAGCAGCGACAGGATCTCGTGGCGACGCTAGCCGTGCTACTTCACGATGCAGATGCGAACGACATCGCGCAGTCCGGGCGCGGGTCGATGCGGAGACTGAATCGGGATGAATATCAGCAGAACCTCCGCGATGTGCTGGATTTACCCACGCTCGACATCCGTGACATGCTGCCGGAAGATCGCGAAGGGCATCGTTTCAACAAGACGACAGAGACGCTGGACATGTCGCGCGTGCAATTGACGGCGTACCTCGACGCTGCAGAATCGGCGTTGCTGCAGGCACTGGCCAGCGGAATCGAGTCGCCTGCCACTACGCAGTATCGAGCGGTCGGCCGAAGACTGTTTACGGAGACATCGACTTTTGGCAACCAGGAAGCCATGTTCTTCGCAAAGGATTCGAAAGCGATCGACCACAAGCAGCTCGAAGAGTCGCCGCATGACGAGGCGATCGAGCTGGCCCTGTTCCGGACAGCGCACTGGCCATACTACGGCTATCCGCAGGGCTTCGTTGCTCCGTTGGCCGGTGAGTATCGTGTGCGGTTTTCGGCGAGAGCGGTTCTGCAGATGCCAGGGTTTGAACTGAAGCCGGCAGCGCAACCATTGCCGATGACATTTCGCGCTCGCAAGCCTTCAGGGCCTGATGTCTCCGGTGACGTGCGCGCGACTGGCGGGCTGATTGACATTCAGCCGCAGCGTGCCGACTACGAGACTACGGTACAACTGAAAGCTGGTGAGACGTTGGAATACAGCCTGCTGGGCCTGCCGGTGCCGCTGGCGCGCAACGTTGACGGTGGCCCACCCACTTATCGTTATCCGCCGTTTCCGGAAGGTGGCCAGCCCGGCGTCGCGTTTCAGTGGCTGGAGATTGACGGTCCGCAGTCACCCGCTGACTGGCCGCCGCCATCACATCGTGTGCTGTTCGAAGAACTGCCCATCCGCGCGGCGCAGAGTGGCAGTGGCTTGTCGGTTGAAGTGATTTTCGACCAACCGCAGGCAGACGCGAGACGGCTTCTCCGCAGGTTCGTCGATCGAGCCGCGCGGCAGCCTGTGCCGGATGAGGATTTGCAGACATTCGAGCGGTTGATTCATGCTCGGCTGCAGCAGGGAGCGCCGTTCGCCGAAGCGATGCTGGCTGGATACAAGGCGTTTCTTTGCTCCGGGCATGTGCTGTATCTGCACGAGCCGCTCAAGGACGACGATCAATACGCCATCGCCTCGCGACTGTCTCACTTCCTTACCAACACACGTCCCGATCAGCAGTTGATGGACCATGCGCACAACAGGCAGCTTCGCAATGCCGATGTGCTGCGTGCCGAAACGAATCGGCTGATGGAGAGCGCGGGCTTTGAGCGCTTCGTGCAGAACTTCACAGATTACTGGCTCAATCTGCGGCATGTGCATCGGGATGAACCGGATGTGCGACTGCATCCGGAGTACCGCTTTGATGCCTATCTTGTCGAATCAATGGAGCGTGAGACGAAAACGTTCTTCACCGCGATGGTACGCGAAAACCTGCCGGTCAGCGTATTGATCGACACCGATTTTGTCTTCGCCAATGATCGACTGGCGCAGCACTATCAACTGCCGCCGATCAGCGGTTCGGCGATGCGGAAGATCTCGCTGCCAGACAGCAGTCCATACGGCGGTCTGCTGACTCAGGGGGCGATCCTGAAAGTCACAGCCAACGGCACGATGACCTCGCCTGTTGTCCGTGGAGCATGGATCATGGAGCGGCTCATTGGCCAGTCACCGCCTCCTCCGCCTGCCAGCGTTCCTGCCGTCGAACCCGACATTCGCGGTGCGAAAACGATCCGCGAATTGCTGGCTCTGCATACGAAGGACGCATCCTGCGCAAGCTGTCACGCACGATTTGATCCGGTGGGTGTTGCCCTCGAAAACTTTGACATCCTCGGCGGCTGGAGAACTCGGTATCGCGGTCTGGAAAAAGGTGAGCCTGTGAGCGGCATCGATCGAGCCGGTCACGATTTCGCCTACACGCTTTCGTCGTCGGTCGATGCGAGCGGAAAGCTGCTGGATGGCCGCAGCTTCGACGACATTCATGAACTGAAGTCTCTGCTGGCGGCAGATCCGCGTCAGCTTGCACGAAATCTGCTGCACCAATTCACGGTTTATGCCACGGGAACTCCGGTGAGGTTTGCAGATCGGCGCGAGATCGAGGACATTCTGAATCGCTGCCGCGACGACGAGTATCGGATCGGCGATCTTCTGCATGAATTGGTGCAGAGCAACATCTTCCTCGGATCAGCGGCGAACAATTCAGATCCTCCCTGACAAAACCATGAAATCCAATCGCATCACGACAACACCCATGCTTCCGCGCCGCGCGTTTCTCCGCGGCGTTGGAGCGACGATGGCGTTGCCATGGCTGGAGAGCATTGCGACTGTTTTTGCTGGCGGTGAGTTGGACGCGACCGAATCGCCGCGACGGATGCTGCTGATCTCCAATAACCTGGGCGTGCTGCCGGGGCCTTTCTTTCCGAAGACGGCAGGGAGCGACTATGAAATCTCGCCGTATCTTTCGGAGCTGAGTGAATTCCGGAACGACTTCACCATCATCAGCGGTCTTTCCCATCCGGACGTCGCGGGCGGGCACAGCACCGAGAACTGCTTCCTGACCGCCGCACGCGGCCCGACCAGAAGCGGCTTTCGAAACAGCATCTCTCTCGACCAGTTCGCCGCAGAAGCGCTCGGCCCCGTGACTCGATTTTCGACGCTGAATCTCGGCGTGAACATTGACAAAGCGAACCGCAGTCTCTCGTGGACGCGCGACGGAGCACTGTTGCCTGCCGAAGACAGCGCTCCGGCACTGTTTCGGAGGATGTTCGTGCAAGGCGAACCGACGGACGTCGATCGGCAGTTACGCCGACTCGATGAACGAGCCAGTATTCTCGACACGCTGCTCGACGACGCGCGACAACTGCAGCAACGGCTGGGCCATGATGATCGCGCCAGACTCGACCAGTACCTGACATCGGTTCGGGAGGTCGAACATCGTCTGCATTCGGCACGCGAATGGGAGCTGCGTCCAAAGCCCGTGACAGACCAGGCTTTACCAGCAGACATCCAGGACCAGAAGTTGTTCTTCGAAAAATTCGATCTGATGCTGTCGATGGCGCAACTGGCGCTGGAATCGGATTCCACCCGCATCGTCACGCTGATGGTCGATGCCTTCGCAACGCCCGTTTTTCAGCTCCATGAAGGCCAGCAAACGACGGACGGCTACCATAACCTCAGCCATCACGGTCAGGCGGCGGAGAAAGTGGCGCAGCTCGAGGATGCCGACCGACAACAAATGACGCTACTGAAAAAACTGTTTCAGAGCCTCGCCGCCAGACAGCACGGCGACCGCCGATTGCTCGACAACACGCTGGTGCTGTACGGCAGCAACATGGGCGACGCCAACACGCACGACAATACCAACCTGCCGATCCTGCTGGCGGGCGGTGGTTTCCGCCACGGACAGCATCTGGCATTCCATCGAGATCACAATCAGCCGCTGTGTAATCTTTTCGTCAGCATGCTGCAGCGGCTGGGAATTGAAACGGATGGTTTTGGTTCAAGTTCCGGCACGCTGACGGGGCTGGTGTATTGATGTTGCTCAGCGTGGGGTAAGCTTCCAGCTTGCCAGTCGCAGTCGTAGGGTGCGTGAAGCGGAACGCAACGCACTCAGCGTGGGGTAAGCTTCCAGCTTGCCATTCGTAGTCGTAGAATGCGTGAAACGGAACGCAACGCACCTCTGGGGAGAGATTAAGACAATGGTGTGTTTCGCTGTCGCTGCACACACCCTACTCGAATGTGGCAGGACGGAACTGCGGTATTTCACGATCCTGATTGAGGGAGTCCCCGCATGAAATATCTCAGACGTCAGGCGATCAAAGGAATCGGCGGCACACTCGCGCTGTCGCTGCTGCCGATGTCTGCACACGCATGGTCAGATGAAAGCACCGCAAAGCCACGCATTCGGATTGGTCAGATCGGCGTCGGGCACGCGCACGCGAACAAGTTGTCGGTGTATCGGAAGTCGGCGGATTACGAAGTCGTCGGGATCGTGGAGCCGGACGCGGAACTCAGAAAGCAGGCGGAGGTTCAGGAGCCGTTTCGCGACCTGCCCTGGATGACTCAGGAGGAATTGCTCAACGTGTCGGGGCTTCAGGCGGTGCTGGTGGAAACGCACGTCCGCGATCTCTTGAATGTCGCTGAGACCTGCGTCGCGGCTGGCAAGCATGTGCATGTTGACAAACCAGCCGGCGAATCACTCGCGCAGTTCACACGGATTCTGGAATCTACGGCGCGGCAGAAGTTGCTGCTGCAGATGGGTTACATGTATCGCTACAACCCGGGCGTCGTGCTGCTGCGAGACTTTCTGAAACGCGGCTGGCTGGGCGATGTCTTCGAAGTCCACACCGTAATGAGCAAAGTTGTCGA
>JAYTAK010000128.1:0-4928 GCA_043737515.1 Candidatus Kuenenia sp.
GCGCTTGGTCCGGCCTACCCAAAGTGGGCATCAGCCCTCCGTGGAAAAACGAACTACTCAGATATTGCATTGATCACCAGGGATCACACGGATGGCTGACGCCCAACCGCTTGCCAATCGCATTCTCAGGGGACGTTGACAGTCTGACAATGCTGAAATGGGATTTCTCCGGAGAATGCTGGTTCCTGCGAATTGGCAAGCTGGAAGCTTGCCCCACTTTGTTACGGTTGCGGTGTGACTCGTGCTGCAGTCGAATCGGTCGCGTTCTGTCGATCCTGGTCGGCCTTGTTGAGGGCTTTCAGATACGCATGCGCGGCCGCTTCGATGATGTCGGTGCTGACACCTTTGCCCTGATAATGACGACCATTGATCGTAATCGTGACACGCACTTCGCCGAGGGCATCTTTGCCTTCCGAAACGCTGCGCACGTCGAATTCATCGAGCTTTGCCGTCAGATTCATGATCCTTTCCATAGCCTTAAACACGGCATCAATCGGTCCGTCGCCGGTTGCCGCGTCGCAGAGCATCGGCTGGTCTTCGCACTGCAGCTCCAGCGTCGCGGTGGGGATCGCAGATGAGCCAGCGGATGTATGGAAGCTCACCAGCTTCCAGCGATCCACGGCGTCGGCCATGCGGTTTTCGATTAACGCGATGATGTCGGAATCGAAGACTTCTTTCTTCTTGTCGGCCAGTACGATGAAGTCGTCGAATGCCCGTTGCAGTGCGGCATCGTCGAGCGGAAAGCCCAACTGGACGATGCGGTCTCGAAACGCATGGCGACCGCTGTGTTTGCCCAGCACCAGGTTCTGACCAATGTAGCCGACATCTTCCGGCTTCATGATTTCGTAGGTGGAGCGTTCCTGCAGCATGCCGTGTTGATGGATTCCGGCTTCGTGTGCGAATGCATTCTGCCCGACGATTGCCTTGTTGCGTTGAACTTTCATGCCGGTGATCGACGACACCAGATGACTGGTCGGATACAGCTTCTGGGTGTTGATCTTCGTGTAAACGCCGTAGTAGTCGGCACGCGTACGAATGGCCATCACGATTTCTTCCAGCGCCGCGTTGCCGGCGCGTTCGCCGAGTCCGTTGATCGTGCATTCAATCTGACGGGCACCGGCTTCCATTGCCGACAGACTGTTGGCCACGGCCAGTCCCAGATCGTCATGACAATGCGCGCTGATGATGGCCCTTGAGATATTCGGCACATGCTGCTTCAGATACGAAATCACTTTGAAGTAATGATTGGGTGTGGCGTATCCGACGGTGTCCGGGATATTGACGGTCGTGGCACCGGCGTCGATCGTCTTCTCCACAACTTCACACAGAAAATCCAGTTCCGTACGAGCGGCATCCTCGGGTGAGAATTCAATGTCGTCGCAAAACTCCTTCGCCAGTTTTACGGAACTGATCGCCCGTTCGATAATCTGCTGCTTGTCCATCTTGAGCTTGAACTCTCGATGAATCGCGCTGGTCGCCAGGAAAACATGAATCCGGCGTTTTTCCGCCGACACCAGTGCCTTCTTGGCGCGGTCAATGTCGTCTTCGCGGCTGCGAGCCAGAGCGCAGATCGTGGTGCGATCGCCGAATTTTGCGGCGATCTGTGAGACCGCTTCGAAGTCGCCGGGAGACGCAATCGGAAATCCGGCTTCGATGACATCGACACCCAGATCGACGAGGGCTCGGGCCACTTCCAGTTTTTCCCGGGTGTTCATGCTGCAGCCGGGAGACTGTTCGCCGTCGCGGAGTGTGGTGTCAAAGATAATAATCTGGTCGCCGGTCATCGGTCTTTCTCCATACGGAACAACAAAAAAAGCCCTGAGGAATCCTCAGGGCTGGAAAAGTTCGGTCATACTGCATGACGTACCTGAGGCGGGCTTCACACGGGAAGCAGTAGAAGGCTCAGGCTTGTCAACAGAAAGGTCATTGGTCTGCAAAATTCGGTTTGAGTGATTTCGTTCGAAGGAAGTGCCACTTCTCAGGGGAGCAGCGTATCCGTGTAGAGCCCGATCGTCAACGACAGGTTCGCCCTTCCGATCGCAAAAATTGGTAATTTCCCCAGAGACACAACGCGCCTGGATTGCTAGATTCCGTGCTGAAGCGGCCCGCAGGGAAGTTGCGGCCGATAGCGAAAGATGAATTCTCTTCGCTCAGTTTTCATCGCATCATGGAGGCGACCGATGGCAAAATGGATCACGATAGCAGTTGCGGCGGCCCTGCTTTTTTCCGCTGGCTTGATCGCCGGACACAGCGTTCCGTTTGCGAAAGTTCTGGCAACCGGTGCCTCCCACGAGCCAAATCCCAGGTCTGCCATCGACCAGACGACTGCAAGCGACTTTCCAGCGGATTCGACGGCAGTGCCTGATCCAGATTCGATTTCATTCATCAGTCATGCGAACGCTTGGGACAACGCGGAGCAGCGCACGGCTGAGTTAATGGTTGGAAGTGCGCCAAGTTCGGGACATCGGTCGGCAATTCGGAACTTGATCCAGCAGTACTGTCCGAATACCGACACAAACGTCATCGACGTCTGGCTTGAGACGTATGCCGACATGAGCCTGGATGAAGTCGCGTTCGTTCTGGAACAGAAACGCCACACGTCGAATGAGTTCGGGACCGAGTTCTCAATGCCTTCTCTGTCGCATGCTGTGCAGTCAGCTCAGTCGCCTTCAGAATCGGATCACGCGGGGGATGTCACTATTCATATGGTGGAAGCAAATCTTCGCGCGGCATATTCACTGGGATATCGTCGTATGGTCGTGTTGCCGGAAGCGTTGGCTGATTCGGAATCACAGGCAGCCGATCAACCACGCAGCATTCCGGTGACCAGCTTTCGCAGCTTTGAATCCGGCACGCTGATCGGTTCTCCGATCGCGACGCATGTCGCGTTGACGAATGAGGATTCAACGATGTTCTGTCTGGAAGGCAATCGACTGACTCGGCGCGGCGACTTTCAACTGCTCAAAGATCGCCGACTTGGAATCGTCACCAGCCGCGAAGAAATGGCGTCTGCCGAATCAACGCCGCTCCCGGATCACGCGACTGACGTGCAGGTTCTGCAAAATAGAGCGATCCAGTACAGGAACGCAGTTGGAGAAACCGTTGAAGCTGGACGTATCGCCGTCTGTCGTGTGACGGATCTGGCAGATCTGAAATCCGAAGACGGCGTGTTTTTTACGGCTTCGCAAGCAAGTCATATCATCAGGCATGAAACTGCGTCCGCCTTTCTGCTGCTGAAAACACTGGAACAATCGAATGTTGATCGATCGTACGAAAACTCCTTGCTGGAGTATTTGAAATCACTGCGTGAGTCGGTAACGGTGAACAATTCACTGTCGGCGTCGATCAGAACATCGACAAAGTAGGCCTCGTAAAACTCACCGTGCCAACTCCGACGACCGTTCGCATCCACTATGCGAATTCGTGAATTTGTCCCACGCTACGGAGTGTCCATCAGTGGTCGCAATTGATCGAGGATTTTGGGGATGGCTTCAAACGGCGATTCGCTTTCTTCGTATTCCAGGGCCACGAAGCCGCGGTAGCCGGCGTCTTTGAGGATACTGACGATGCGTTCAAAGTTGGCGGGTTGTTTTTCTTTGCCGCCAGGTGAAATCGATGCCTTGATCTGCGCATTGACGGCGTACGGTGCGATCCTGGCCATGTCGGCATATGGATCGTCCGTCTGAAAATTGCCGCTGTCAAAGTTGACGCCAAACCACGGTGACGCATCGACCTTTTCAATGATCTTGAACATCTGTTCCGGAGTGGCCGTGATTCCGCCGTGATTTTCCAAAGCCAGAAAAACGCCTTTCGTGGCCGCATATTTCAGACATTCGTTGATGCCCGCAACACAGCGATCAATGGCGGCGTCTTCGGTGTCGTCCTTCGGCGTCTTGCCCGCAAAGATCCGGATCGCCGGTGCGCCCATGATGGCGGCGTAGTCGATCCATTCGCGGCATTCCGCCAGTTGCTGCTGTCTTGCGTCGCCTTCCGCCAGACAGAAATCATTGCCGATGGCAGTGCCGGAAATGGAGAGGCCCAGGCGATGCGTCTGCGCGCGGAGACTCAGGAGATACTCAGTCGTGATGATTTTTGGGAAGTAGTAGCCGGTGAGTTCAGTCGCTCCCAAACCCTGCGCGGCACAGTAGTCGATGAATTTCTCCAGCGACATTTCTGCCTTTGCAATTTCATCCGGTGTTCCTCGTTTTGCAAACATCCTGTTGAACGAGTAACCGGCGAGGCTCAGTTTCAGCAATGGTGCCCCCGGACGTTTTATCGGATCCGCCGCAGTGGCTCCCGTTGCGCTTCGTGAATCCGTTGGAGAGAGCACAGCAACTGCTGCGGCGGCGGATGACGTCATCCATGTGCGACGTGAAAGATTCATGGTGCAGACTCCCGGAAAATGGGCGGAACGATTTCGATCCCCGGCATGATAGCCGCAGTCGGCTTCAAGGAACAGAAAGCGGCGGATACGATCTATTCTTAACGCGGCCAGGAATGAGGCAGCGGCGAGCGGCTGGGCGTCAGCCCTCCGTGTGTTTTTTCGCGGGCCACGGAGGGCTCACGCCCTGCCGCTCGCCATTGACTATTCGCACCGCGTGAAGACTAACGTTGGACGACCGGCCCCAATGATGCGACAATCCTGCCTGTTCATATCGCACTTCCTGCGTTTTCGAACGAGTGATTCCAATGTCCACGCGTCGTACGGTTTTGAAATCTGCATTGGGTGCTGCTGCTTTCGCGTCGTTGCTGCAGCGGGACGGGTTGGCTGCCGTTGGAGCGACGCATTTTGCGCCCAAAGCGAAGCGGGTTGTGTACCTGTTTCAGTCAGGTGGACCGTCGCATCTGGAATTGCTCGACGAAAAGCCGGAACTGCGGCGACTGCACGGGACCGAACTTCCGGATTCCATTCGTCAGGGGCAGCGACT
>JAYTAK010000129.1:0-4923 GCA_043737515.1 Candidatus Kuenenia sp.
GCATAGAGGTGGAAGGAACCGACAATCAGTTTTACCGAGAGTGATTCGACTGCCTCGAGTGTTTGGCGAATCCATCAAAGCAAGAGTGAAAGAGCACTAAAGCAGTCGACGGGGCCGTACGTTTGCGATTCGCGATGCCAAAGCGTACCATGACGAACCAGCGAGTGCTGCGCGGCCAACACTGTTCGCGCATGCTTCGATTTCCTACCAGGTTCGGCACGTTCAATGGTCGTGGTTCAACCCGTCGTTACCCGCCAGATGTGTGGAACTGTCTTCAATTCTCACCCGGAGAAATTTCATGACAATGAGTTCATCTGATGCTTCACGCCGAGGCTTCCTCAAAACGTCCGCAGCCGCCGCTGCAGGAGCGTCGCTGCTCGCAGGCCTGAACCCCGTTCGAGCTGCGCATGTGCGCGGCGATGACACGATCCGGATCGGCCTTGTTGGCTGTGGCGGACGCGGTCGCGGTGCCGCCGAGCAGGCATTGAACACCGAAGGCCCGACGAAGCTCGTCGCGATGGCAGATGCCTTCGATGACAACCTGCAGAGCGCGATGCAAACCGTGGCACGCCAACACGGTGACAAAGTTGATGTGCCGAAAGAACGACAGTTTGTCGGTTTCGATGCGTATCAGAAAGTCCTGGAACAGGATATCGACCTGGTAATTCTGGCGACTCCACCAGGCTTCCGCCCGCTGCACTTTGAAGCTGCAGTCAATGCTGGTAAACACATCTTTATGGAAAAGCCAGTTGCTGTCGATTCCATCGGCGTGCGCAAAGTGATCGATGCAAATCAGATCGCGAAATCAAAAAATCTTGCCGTCGCAGTCGGGCTGCAGCGACATCACGAACCTATTTACATCGACACGATCAAACGTCTGCAGGACGGCGAGATTGGTCGCATCGTTGCCACGCGAGCTTACTGGAATGGTGAAGGCGTCTGGGTTCGACCTCGCAAAGACGGCCAGTCAGAAATGGATTATCAGATGCGCAACTGGTACTACTTTAACTGGCTGTGCGGTGACCATATTACGGAACAGCACATTCACAATCTTGACGTCATCAACTGGCTGATGGGTGGTAATCCGGTGTCAGCTCAGGGCCAGGGCGGTCGTCAGGTTCGAACGGGCAAAGAGTATGGTGAAATTTATGACCATCACTTTGTAGAGTTCACGTACGAGAAGGATGGAGACAGCTCCGTGTTGCTGAGCCAGTGCCGTCACATTTCGAACTGCTGGAGTGAAGTTGCCGAATTTGCACACGGTGCAGAAGGATTCTGTGACCTTGCCAATGGCCGCATCTTCGACACCAAAGGCAAACTGAAGTGGGAGTATCCTCGCATGGATGGCGACAAACGCAAAAATCTACACGACGGACATCAGCAGGAACATCACGACCTGTTTGCGGCTCTGCGACGTGGCGACATCCCGAACGAAGCCGAATACGGTGCGTACAGTTCAATGACGTCAGTCCTGGGCAGAATGGCGACCTATTCCGGACAGGTCATCAAATGGGATGACGCGCTGAAATCCAATCTCAGTGTGTCTCCCGTTGAGAAATTCCACGCCTTTACCGATACTCCTCCAGTGGTTCCGAATGACGACCTGACCTACGCCATTCCAACGCCAGGTGTGACGAAGGTTCTGTAAAGTTTCGACCGGCGTATCGGCGAGCGGCATGCGTCAGCTTGCCGGTATGCTGCTCAGCAAACGTTGGAAATCTGGTTATGGCAGTATGATTCCTGCCCATTAGCCGCAGGGCGCCAGCGGTCTGTTGATTCAAGTTTGTAGTTCCGCCTTCAGGCGGTTTTTGGCTGGAACCGCCAGCAGATTCCGGCTGAAGCCGGGACTACGAACGAAATGGTCACTGAATCAACAGCCCGCTAGCCAAGTGGCACTTGGTTTCGTTTCAAAGTAGCAGGCACACGCCGTGTGCCATCCGCATTTTCAGCGAATTTCAGGGCGACGGCACTTGGAAAGTGCCTGCTACTTTCCAAACCAAGTGGACCGATCGGACTGATCCGTCCGATGAGCATGTGTATGACACAATCACCGTTTCTGCAAAAGCTGTCGCGGCACGTCACCGACAAAGTGCGTCAGGCCATCATCAGCCATCACAAACGCAGCGGCAAAATCCTGTTCAGTGACACGACGCTGCGGGATGGCGAACAAATGCCCGGTGCGACGCTGGAGCCGCACGAAAAACTCCGCATCGCGCTGGCGCTGCAGGACCTCGGAGTGCATTCGCTCGACGCCGGATTTCCTGCCAGTTCAGAATCCGATGTGGCTGCCATTCAAATGATGATCGGCGTGGTCACGCGCCCGGTACTGACGGCTCTCTGTCGCACTGTGCGGGCCGATATCGATGTGGCCAATTATGCACTGCAGGGCAATCCGCCGCACAAACGTGGCGTGAGTCTGTTTTGCGGGACAAGTCCACTGCATCGCGTGCATAAACTCAATCGCAGCCGCAGCGAAGTGCTGAAGATCATCACCGATACAGTTTCCTATGCAGCTCAGCATTTTCGTATCGTGGCATTCAGTCCCGAAGATGCCAGCCGTACCGAAGTTGATTATCTGTGTCAGTGTTATCGCGAAGCCATCGACGCCGGAGCGACGACGATCGGTTTCCCGGACACCGTCGGCCTTTTGACTCCTGAAAAAGCCCGCGATTTCATCAAAGCCATTCAGGACTGCGTCCCTAATCTCAACCTCGCGTTGCTGGCGGTCCACTTTCACAATGATCTCGGACTGGCCGTGGCGAACACGCTGGCCTGCATTCAGGAAGGCGTTAACGTCGTGCAGTGTACCGTCAACGGGATTGGTGAACGTGCCGGGAATGCGTCGCTGGAAGAAGTCGTGATGGCGCTGGCGCTGCATGAAGATCAATTCGCTCGTCGTTTTTCGATCGACACTACGAAACTCGCCCCGCTCTGCCATCTGGTTGCGGAACTCACCGGCATCGCGATTTCCCGCATGAAGCCGATCGGCGGAGCCAACATCTTTGCGACCGAGGCGGGCATCCATCAGGACGGCCTGCTGAAGAATCCTGATACGTACCTGCCGTTCCGACCGGAGATGGTCGGCGGTGGTGAGATTCAGCTCGTTCTTGGTCGTCACAGTGGCCGACGAGCCGTCGCGCATCGCCTGACAGAACTCAACCTCACCGCCACCGACGACGAGGTCGCGGCGATTGCAAATCTGATTAAGCAGCAACCCAAGGGCACCGTCATCGACGATGCCACGCTGCGTTTTCTGTGGTCGCGATCTGTTGAATAACAAGGTTCTTCCCAGAATTTAATGGCCAGGAAATCAGGTTTGGGGTCTTCCGCTGAATCCGTGGTTAAAATTTCTTTCAACTCTTCCGTGGATTATCGAAGATCAGCGGCGATTATCCTCTATTCCCGCACCAACTCCCTGATTGCCCTGGCCACATCCATCTCCGCGGGAATGACCGCCGCTTCAAGTGTTGGAGCGTACGGCGTCGGAGCAAACGCGCCGTTGATGCGTTTGATCGGGGCATCAAGATCGTTAAAGCCAGCGTCCGCGATCTGAGCCGCAACCTCTGCACCCAGACCAAACGCTGCCGGAGTCTCTTCGACGATCAACAGCCGGCCCGTCTTCGCCACGGATCGCAGAATGGTGGCCGTGTCCAGCGGGGAAATCGTGCGTGGATCAATCAGTTCGACCGAGATGTTTTCCTGCTGCAGCGTGTCACAAAGTCCCAGAGTCACCGGCACCATTTTCGCCAGAGCGACCACCGTCACGTCCGTTCCTTCACGCACGATGCTTGCCTTGCCAAATTCGATTTCATAGTCATGCTCCGGCACATGACATTTGGCCGTCAGGATTTCGCGATGTTCCAGAAACATGACTGGATCATTGCACCGCAACGCCCGCAGCATCAGGCCCTTCGCGTCATACGCATTCGACGGCATCACCACGCGAAGCCCCGGCACCTGACCGTACATCGCATGGTAGCTGCCGGAATGATGAGTCGCCGCTGAGTGCCCGATACCGACACAGCCGCGGAGCAATACCGGCATCTTCAAGCGACCGCTCGACATATACTGCATCTTGGCAATCTGATTGATGATTTCACCGATCGAATCCAGAATAAAGTCGGCGAACATGAAATCGATAACGGGCCGCGTCCCTGTCATGGCTGCTCCGCCCGCCAGTCCCACGAAGCCGCGTTCGCAGATCGGTGTGTCGCAGAGTCGTTCCGGTCCGTGCAGATCATAAAGCCCCGGCGTCGTGCGGAAATTGCCACCGCGAATTCCGATGCCCTCACCCATCACAAAGATCGTCGGATTACGAGCCATCTCGCCCGCCAGCGCTTCGACTGTGGCCTGTGTGAAGGAAATCTCACGCGGCGGTGACGGCGCTGCTGGCCGAATCGTGCTTGATTCCGGCGTCGCGGCCGCAACTGTCTGAGAATACACATGCGTGGTGGCGGATGTCGCTTCCGGATACGGACTCTTCTCAGCGAACTCCCGCGCCTCGCGAACCATTTCCAGAACTTCGGCTTCGATCGCCTCCATGCTGGCGCTCAACTCCGCCGAGGCTGCAGCCTTCAATCGCGTGATTGGACAACGCTTTTTCCAGGCATCCACCTCTTCGCGCGTTCGATACGTAAAATCTCCCATCCCTTCTGCGTGGGCTCGCGTGCGGTAGGTTTTGCACTCAATCAGAGTCGCCCCTTGTCCTGCTCTTGCTCGAGCCACGGCGTCTCCGGCAATCCGTGCGATCTCAACCACATCATTGCCGTCGATTTCAAAACCCGGCAGCCCATACCCCGCCGCGCGACCTGCCACCGACGGCGAACCGCTGGAATAAGAAAACGGGACCTCCGTCGCGTATTGATTGTTTTCGCAGATGAACAGCGTCGGCAGCTTCCAGATGCTCGCCATGTTCAGCGCTTC
>JAYTAK010000130.1:0-2113 GCA_043737515.1 Candidatus Kuenenia sp.
CTGAATTATCGCGACGCCGCACTGCAGTTTGGTTTGCGAGCCTGCTGGTCGGTTCCAATGATTTCAGCCGCCAGCAAAGTGCTCGGAACTCTGGCGATGTATTACTCACAATCTCGGACACCGTCGCCTCAGGAAATGAAAGCCATGCAGCGGGTGGCCTATCTGGCCGTTCTTGCTGTCGAGCGGCATCAGTTGATTTCCTCACTGCGTGACAGTCAACAACGCATTGAAACGCTCGTATCGAATCTGCCAGGAATGGCCTATCGCTGCCAAAACGACGCGAACTGGACCATGACCTATGTCAGTGCCGGATGCGAGATGGTCACGGGATATCGAGCTGAGGAACTGATCGAAACTGGAGATCCGTCTTATGACGACCTTGTGCATACCGATGATCGTGACTGGCTGAGGGCAAAGCGCACGTCGTCGATTGACGCCGGCACTGAATGCCGGAACGTCTACAGAATCGTCGGTAAGACTGGCGCGGTGCGGTGGGTGCTCGATTGTGCTGCAGCCGTCGCCGTCGAAGACGGAACAATAAAGTGCATCGACGGTTTTGTTCAGGACATCACTGAATCGCGGGAAAGCGAAGAAAAGGTGCGGGCATCGCTGCGTGAAAAGGAAGCCATGCTGAAAGAGATTCACCATCGGGTGAAGAATAATCTTCAGATTGTTTCCAGCCTTCTCAACCTGCAAATTGAAAGAGTATCTGACTCGCCAACTCTCGCAGCGCTGCGTGAGAGTCAGAATCGGGTCCGATCGATGGCCCTGGTTCATGAAACTCTGTATCGCTCCGGCAATCTGGCACGAATCAATCTGGCGGAGTATATGAATGCGTTGTGTGTCCATCTGTTTCGATCGTTCGGAGTTGAGCCTTCAATCATCCAGCTCACTCTCAATGTCGTCAACGCTTCGCTCGACCTGGAGCGCGCGATTCCGCTGGGCTTGATCACCAACGAACTTGTGAGCAACGCGCTGAAGTATGCGTTTCCGCCAGGAAGATCAGGGGTGATCCGGGTGGAGTTTGAAATCGCTTCTGAAGACTCGTACAGGCTGGTTGTGGCCGACGACGGAATTGGACTGCCAGAATCATTTAACCTGAACCAACTTAAATCGCTCGGACTAAAACTGACGCGCGACCTTGTTCACCAGTTATCGGGAACTCTGACCATTGTTCCCGCGCCCGGCACTACGTTTCATATTCTTTTCCCGCTTTTCCCTGCTGAAAACTGAGGTTCGTTCCAGTGGCTGCAAAAATTCTGGTGGTAGAAGACGAACCCGTCGTCGCTCTGGACCTGCGAACCCGACTGACGCGCATGGGATACCTCGTTACAGAAACGGTCGCCCGAGGTGAAGACGCTGTGGAATTGGCCAGGACTCTGTCCCCGAATCTCATCCTGATGGATATTCGCCTGCGTGGCAGCATGGATGGCATTACGGCAGCAGCGGAAATTCGAAATCGTTTTGGCCTGCCGGTGATTTACCTGACGGCCCATGCAGATGAAGCGACCGTCGATCGGGCTCGAATCACAGAACCGTTTGGCTACATCCTGAAGCCATTTGACGAACGAGAGCTGCGAACAGTCATCGAAATGGCGCTGTACAAACATGACGCTGAACGAAAACTGCGGGAGAGCGAACGACGGTATGCGACGACACTCTCCAGCATCGGCGACGCCGTGATCGCGACTGACCCGCGTGGGCGTGTGGCGTTCATGAATCCTGTTGCCGAAAAACTGACGGGCTGGAATCTTGCCGAAGCATTGGATTGCTCGCTCGAGAGGGTTTTTAATATACGCAATGAAGAAAGCCACGTGACTGTCGCGAATCCGATCGACAAAGTGTTGGCGGAAGGTGTCGTGGTAGGTCTGGCAAATCATACGATTCTGATCCGTCGCGACGGAAAGGAATTTCCGATCGACGATTGTGCCGCTCCGATTTTTGACGACTTGGGAATCCTCAGCGGGGCGGTCCTTGTGTTTCGCGACGTTTCACAGGCCCGCCGCGTTGATGAACACCTGCGGCATTCTCAGAAGATGGCGGCTGTGGGACAGTTGGCCGGGGGAATTGCGCATGATTTTAATAACATGCTGACAATCATTCTGAATTACAC
>JAYTAK010000131.1:0-4915 GCA_043737515.1 Candidatus Kuenenia sp.
CAGACGCCCCTCGGTGAAGCCGTATTTGTGAAGGCCCGCACCCAGTTCATTGACGCCAAACCACGACCACGCTGTCACGATGTTACCGATGATTGCGAGTACGGCCGTTCCGTAGTCACGCACAAGCTTGCCCCAGCGGGCGTGCAGAATAATGGCGTTCCACAGCACAATCATCATCGCGCCGTTTTCTTTTGGATCCCAGCCCCAGAATCGGCCCCAGGAATCGTCCGCCCACAGGCCGCCCAGCACCGTACCGACCAGACTGAAAAAGATGGCGAAGCAAACGACGGCGTAAACCATTTTACCGAACAGCCTGAATTCATCGGTCGGTTTGTCAGTGGGATTGATTCCGGCCGCGCGGGGATTCAGTGCGGCCATGACGCAATAAGCGATTCCCATGCAGCCACCCACCAGCGTGGCGACATAACCCAGCGTGATGCACACGACATGCGTCGCCAGCCAGAACGTTGTATCGAGCACGGCCTGCATGACACCCAGCGTATCGCCTTCATCCCGCGCGAGATAATGAGCGATCAACAACGTTGCCGCACCGACGGATGCTCCAATAAGATTGCCGATCCCGCGTTTCAGCAGGAGTTCAATCGCGAAACTGCCAAGGACGACGCCCCAGCCGATAAAGATGGCGGACGAATACAGATTGGTGACAGGTGGTCGTCCGGAAATCCACATCCGCAGAATCAACGCTGCCGTGTGCAGCAGGAATGCCAGCACCAGCAGGAACAACGAAGTATTTCGAGACAAGGTGCCGAAAATGCGAAGGAAGGATGTCAGCACCATAACTGGCACTGATTTGTCTTCCACCACGATGCCGAAAATACCGAAGCACAGCAGCCCCATGAACGACAAGATCAGGACCGGCACGTAAATACAACTCGCCACATAGAACGGTTCGACGAAGTTAAACCATGCCTCCAGCTTCACTGCACTGGTACTCATGTGCGGAACCGGGGCGGTGTTCAGCGTCTCGCCGTACGTCTGGATTCCCTTATTGAAGGCGGCTAGATCGCCCTTTTCCCATCCTGTCAGGATGTTTTTCATCGCCAGGGCATTCGTGTTGAACGTGTCAAAATTCTCGCCGCCCGGCAGCAGATGCCCGACGCGAGCCTGCAGATCAGACCAGACAAGCTGAATGAGTTCTTCATTCATGGCGAGTGACAGAACTTTCGGATCATCCGCGCCGATTTTCTGCAGGCGTGTCCGGATCTGTTGCAGCCGCTTATCATCCGGCGTCCGTTCCTGAATCGTCGAAAAAACTTCAAACATGTCGGCTGAAACTCGCGCCGCCCCAATCTCGCGGATTTTCTCGTCAGGGACTGATGCAGCAATTTCTTCCGGTGTCTGCTTGGGATCAGATGCGGCGATGATCTTCAGAATCTCCCGCAGAAAGTCATCCGGCACACGCGCCGCAGCAGCTTCCGCCTGGCGCTGTACGTCCACGGTGGCTGCACCCTCAGCCGTTGCCGGGTCTGCACCGTGAGCGGCGCCGTCTTTCAGAATGCGATAACTGCCCGTGATGGATTGAGTGACGAGTTCCTTCGGCAATTTCTCGTTGACGTATTTCTTGAAATCATCGACCGTAACGATGCCGTTTTCCGTCATGCGCTCATTCAACTGACGCACCGCATTCGCCGCGATCATTGTTTCCCAGGACCGTGTCTCATCCGTTGATCCGGTCGGCACCGGACTCACTGGTGCCGTGCTGCCCAGCAGCCGCAGCACGCGCCAAGAATCCACGTAGGCGCCGAGCAATCCATCGGAATCCCGCAGGATAAAGACCTGCGACAACTGATCCACGCGCCCCATTGTTTCGAACAGCGCACCAACGCGACGCTCGATCGGAATCAGGGCGTTTTCCTGGCCGTTTTCCTGTTTCTTGCGGCTGGCTTCGAGGATCGGCTCCATCGCTTTGAAATTCTTCTGAATTTCAACCAGTGAATACGTCAGTCCGGAGCGTTTCTCCAGACCCAGCAGGGACAACAACTGGTCGTCTTCAATCTTGTAGATCCGGTGTCGTGCTGCGACAGCGGGACGTGTCATCACATCCAGCAACCACTGCACGGCCGGCATCTTGCGGACCATGACAGGTCGCATCCGCGCTTCAATAGCCTCGTCGCCGGATGCTGTCAGTTCGCCAATTTTTTCGATCCATTCGGAATAGCTGCCATTGAAATCCTTGAGCTGGCTCAAATCGACTGTCGGCCATCCCTTCGCAATGGTCTGCAGGATTTTTTCTCGGCGTTCCGGCGAAGTCAGTTCTGCAGCGTCCATCTCACCTTCGAAAGTGGACTTGTGCGATGCGGCCAGAAGTTGCACGCGAGCCATCGAATCGATCGGTTGTGGTCGTCCGCTCCACGCCACCGGCAACTGCGCGAACCCGTAGAGATTCATCGTATTCGGGACGACTTTGGGTGGCATCGCCTTCCTACCCAGCCACATCGCACATATGAGCGTCAGGAGGAGCGGAATCCCGATGCTGAGGATGAGCGGTGTTGATGGTGCAGCAGGTTTCGAAACGGCCATCGTGGCAGGCTTGACGTCCATCCTTGCCGGACCAAAGCCCGGTCGCACGTCTGACAAAGTTGTGTTCGACGGCTCAGTGGCCAGTTCCGCGCCTCGCACTACACGATCCAGAAACCGGATCAATGTCTGACCAAACTGTGCGAACATTCCGAACATCACAATCATGCAGGCGATGTACGGCAGCATCCAGCCCTGATTGTTGACGACGGACAGAGTTGTCATGTCCTTGCCGCCACCCAGATCCTGATGACCGGTTTGATAAAATGTTTCGCCCTTGAACCGCAACGGGTTATTCATCCAGACGGAAAACTTTTCAACTACTTTGCTGCCCGGTTCTTTGATTTCAATCACGGACCGATAGCCTCGCGGCGTCGATGTGCCGATGTAATTGGTTCTGCTGGCATCGATCAGCTTGACGGAATACGGTTGATAGCTTCGCTGAAACCGGAGATAGAACTGATAATCCTTTCCATCGACCGTTGCTGTTTCTGCCAGAGGCACGCCGCGAAGCTCGCTTGCGTTCTGCGACACCAACATAGATTGAATGACTTTTTGTGAACCTTTTTCCAGCAAATCCACGTAGACGGAACTTGCGTCGCTGGTTTCCTCCATACCCGTCACGGGAGGCAATTGCTTCGCGACGGAAAACTTCCCCTGGCCCGAAGGCAATCGCATTTCATCATCCGGCAGCACGGCCCGCTGCGTGCTGTTTCGGTAAAATCGCCGCACCGCAATGTCGAACGGCAGTTTCTCCAGCTCGATCACCTGTTCAGGCACAATCGGTCCACAGGCCCGGTCACTCTTCTCCGCGTCGTCTTTCAAATTCGACGCATAAGATGCGGCCTCTTCCAGCCGAGATTCCGCAACTGCCACGACGTCGTCTTTTCTGTCAGGCTTCTGCGAAATTATCGCCAGTTCGCGGACGCGAATATCTCGCACAAACGACGACGTTTCGCCCTCGATCAGCGACAGCATGTTTTCCTTTGCCTGATGACCGACCTGCAACTCACTGATCATCAGCAATGCCACACCAAAGTGCAGCACCGCAATGCCGCCGCGCTTGTCGAACAGCAGATTTGACCCCAACAGCAATACCAGGGCGCAGGCACCGCCTTTCAGTAACTGCCACAGAATTCTCATGCTGGACAGATTCAGTTGAGCAGCTTCACCACCGATCATCAAGGCAATGGCGATGGTCAACAGCAGCACACCAATACTTCCCAGAAACCAGCGGGACAAAGGCACCATTGACGCTGCCATCAGAGCCGACGCCACGGCCGAAATCCCTGCCACGCCCAGTCCGCCCAGCATGAGCCGCCAGATGCTCTTTTCCGACAGATTTGATAAAAGAGTATTCTGGCCAAATTCGACGCCTGTCTGCAGATTGCCGGTCACCACGACGGCATATGTGAGCAGCATTCCGAGCAAAGTCAGCACGATGCCTGCGGCAAGTTTGAGCCCGCGTGCCCGCACTTTGAACTTCAATGAATGAGCCGCAGTCAGGTTGATCAGCATGATCAGCCCGATCGTCCATCCGCCCGGAAACGGCAGACTTTGAAATGGTCCCAGCTTCGCTGCAATCATCGCTCCAAAATCCTCAACCTCGTACCGCTGCGCGAGAGGGCTGAACATCGAAGGAGGAAACAGGTCCTGCACATCAACTGTCGCAACCCATGTGCGAAAATACTGTTCCATCACCTGCCACACGTCGCGACGGCTTTGAGCCAGACTGCCGACGAACACAATCACCATCGACAGCACAAACATCACGCAGGTCAGTTTGAGCGAACCAAGGACTTGAAGGACTTTCACGAAGTCCTTGAACAGTGCGCCGGCCACGGTTTCTGATTCCTGATGGCTTGACGAGAATTCGCCGGGCAGTGTAGTAGATGACATATCACCGATCTCCGAAATGCATGAATCCGTTGTTCGCTGTGTTTGTATCGTCGTTCTATTCAACCTTCAGCGATTCGCAGAAGCCGCGAAACGCATCCCGCACTTTTTCGGCCGTCACATTGCTGCCGCGAAACTTGATAATCCAGAGCTTGTCTTCGTGCGGCACGATCATTCCGAGAATAGACTCTGTTTCATTTTTGAACTCACACCATTTTCCCGTCGCCCCCGGCAGCTTGACGTCTTCGACAGACTTCATGACTTCAGCAGCAGTCAATTGGGGCAGTTTCAGTTGCCCGCGCCAACGGACGAATTGAGCTTCCAGACCGCTGGCGGCTGAAAGACCGCTGACGGTGATTCGTGCCGGATCGGACTTTGTCCCAACGTTCCAGGCAATCGCGCTGAACTGATCATTATCAGTCTCCGCCCATTCGGCAGGAACCTTCCAGCGAAATGGAATCGGATCAAACTGATCCCGCAG
>JAYTAK010000132.1:0-2104 GCA_043737515.1 Candidatus Kuenenia sp.
CCGGTGCCGATTCCGGGTGATGGCTGGTGATGATCCTCGCTCGACGGAGGCAAGCTCCGCCGGGGCGTTAAATGGCTGGCGAGCGAAGCCCGCGCCAAGTGCAGCGAATCATTCGATCAACCGTGATCATGATCGTGCGACCCGTCGCAGACATGTTCCGCATCCCACGAGCCGAACGGATCTTCCAGTCTTCCCCACGACATCGGCCCGGACTGCATTTCACTGTCCGTCAGCAGGCACCCATTCAGTGCATCCTTGATCGCAGCGGCGTCCACATCCTGAACAATGAGCATCAACTCCTGACGCCGATCGCCCCAGACTTCGTCCCAGACAGAATCCAGCTCAGCGAGCAATTCCGGATCGTCGGTCGGCCATTCTGCTCGCGACGTCTCTGCCCACCACGCTCCGCCGGGTTCCGCCGCCAGCACCTGGCCAACGTGTGACCAGAATCCGGACATCGCGTTTCGGGTCGCCAGCCAGAAATAGCCCTTCGAACGCAAAATGTTCGGCGTGTGCTCGCCTGCCATCCAGAAGTCCCAGAACCGCTGCGGATGAAACGGTCGACGGGCTCGATACACAAAACTGGAAATCCCGTACGCATCCGCTTGATCAGTTGTGTTGCCAGCCAGCATTGACTGCCACGCATCGACTTCAGCAGCCCATTCCAGTTGGAAACGTCCCGTATTGACGACTTCCTCAACCGGTACCTGACCATGTTGACTTGCCAAAACGCGAGCGTTCGGATTGAGCTTGCTCAGAAGAGCCCGCAGAAACCCACATTCTTCCTCCGAAACAAGATCTGTCTTATTCAGCAGGATCACGTTGGCGAATTCAATCTGTTCGATCAACACTCGCGAAACGTCGCGATTGTCTGCATCATTCACTCCGATCCCGCGTTCTCGAAGTTCTTCCACGCTCTGAAAGTCGTTCAGGAAGTTCACCGCATCGACCACGGTAACCATGGTGTCGATGCCTGCCGCATCGCACGATGCGTCGCCATCCTGACGAATTGGGAAAAATGCCTCAGCCACGGGCATCGGTTCCGAATTCCCTGACAATTCGATCAGCAAATAGTCGAATCGCCCTGCCCCAGCGAGCTTTGAGACTGCCGACAGTAAGTCATCGCCTGTCCCGTCATTCGCAATGACCCCGATTTTCAGCTCGGGCAGATTCTTGAGCACATGCTGAATGACGGTCGTTTTTCCAGCACCTGCAAACCCGGACAGGATCGTGACAGGGAGAGATTTCATGGCAATCTGACTTCAAAATACTGAAATTGATGTGACTTGGGCGGGCCAAATTCTATCGATTGCCAATCCCCTGCGGCGCGATTGGCTGCCGCAATAGAAGCTGAAGTCTCACGACTGCGAACACGAAAAAATCGTCCACCGTAATCCGTTCGATGCTCCCATTTCCTACTCAAAAATCATGCATTGACGTCGTAATAACCCCGCGATCTTGCCTTCTTGACACATTACTGAACAAATGCTCTGTTCATCTTGAGGCGTTGTTTGAAACCAGCCTAGACTCCGGGGTTTCACGTCTGAACTCAACAGCCTCCGATAGCCACAGCCCTTCGACAGGCTGAGCGGCGTTCGATCACATTACGCAGATTTCAGCAGATTTCAATGGCGTCCCGTCCGATGACAACCTTGCGAAATGCAGTCACAGCCATCGTGCTGTTGGTTGTCGCATTGGCGGGCACGGAATTCTGGCTGCAAGGGAAATCGACACCTGCGATGCAAGGCGTCACTAATCAGGCACCCGCCGCTGATCAGACGCTGCTGGTTCCCTCCGCTGTGTGCCATCATGAGCTTCAGCGGATGTCAAAAACGATGCATCAGGCCAGTCCAGCCAGCGGCAAACATGCGTTTCAAGTCAACTCATTCGGTTGCCGCGGCGAGGAACCTGAAGTCCCGGCCCCTGAGGGATCATTTCGTATTCTGGTCCTCGGCGACGACAGTATCTGCGGCACGGCGGTCGGTGAAAACGAAACGGTTTCCGCGCATCTGCAGGGATTTCTTGCAAAGCAAACACAGGTCAGGCTGGAAGTGATCAACTGCGGTATCCCCGGATACTGTCCGCTGCTGTCGTGGCTGAAGTT
>JAYTAK010000133.1:0-4905 GCA_043737515.1 Candidatus Kuenenia sp.
GCATCAGCAAACATCGGCAGCACATCGATCGGGTCCACTTTCTCCACATCCCGCGCGGCATGGCTCTGGCTGGCAGAGGCGGGAATCAGGACCATTTCCACTTGTTCAAACGGCGGTCCGGCAACGGTTGCTTCCACTTCCAGGCTTTCACCATATGTCACCGATGTCTGGCTCGGCGTGATCGTGAATTGATGCTGAGACCATGCCGGATGCCCGCCGTACGGATTGAAGAATCGTTTAAGTTCGGTCCATGTCATCCGCGGCATCACGGCCACGAACACCAGGCAGAGCATGAATGCACCGACGCCGGTTGCCAGCGATTTCACGATCGGCATGGGCGACGCTGCAGACGATGATGTCGGACGATTCGCCATTGTCGCGGCGTTGCGAATCGCAAGTTCCGCAAGTCCCAGTGTCAGAGGCGATGAATTCTGATCCCTGCGTTTTCCGATCGATTCCGCCAGATCCAGACCCGATCGAATCTGTCCGCCGGATTTCGTCAACACGTCCAGGTCCGCAGCAACCGCCGCCGCAGTCGCCGTTCTGCGCATGGCCAGGATTCTTTGAACGAGTAGTCCACCCAGCACGGCCATCGCGCAGCCCCATCCGGCGACGCGGAGACCCGGTGACAGGTTGAGCACAACGTCGGCCCACATCCAGACAACGATGGTCGCCGCAAATGCGATGCAGCTCCAGACAAAACCCGAGCCGGCCCCGATCATCAGGCGGATGGTGCGAATCACATCCAGGCGGCTCATCAATTGCCGACCGCCGGACAGAACCAGACGCGGCGCTGGTGTGCTCAGACGGCTGTATGCAGAATCGTGCGTTGACATAGCACTGCTACCTTTTTTCAAATCAAACCGGTTCGCCGTCGCAAAGCCCATGTGGTTGTCCACAGACTCAACAGACCTGTCAATACCCACCAGCGATCCCACGCCGCAATTCGCTGATACTGCACAGGACGTGACTGCTGAATATGTTCATGAAACCTCTCTCGGATGTCGCCGGCGTTATCTGCCGACAACACTCCTCCACCGCTGAGTTCGGCGATACGTTGCATCAGATCGCCACGAGCCGAGACTTCCAGTTGTTCGCGCAGATCCGGCCGCACATCGAACTGAACACTTCTGGTCACCGGCTTGCCGTCTTCCGTTGTCGTTAGCTGCATTTTGTACTGGCCAACCGGCATTATACCAGCGAACACCTGATACACACCAAGTTCCTCGCCGACCGGGATCGGGCGAATTGACTGCAGTGGCTGCCCATCTGCGGTCGTCACTTCGATGGCGGGTAAGTCCTTCAGGTCACTTTGAGCACGACGCAGCACGATCCCGGTCACTGATTCGCCTTCCGTGTATGTGACACGATCCATCTGCAGCGCGATTTCTTCGCCTGGCAGCAGGCCACCACTGGAGACCAGCCAGCGCATCAGGCTTTGCCAGAGGATGCCGTAGGTTGCATCCAACTGTCGGTATTCCGGAGACAGGAATGCCCAGCGCCACATTCCTGAACCTTCAACCACAACGACCTTGCCGGTGCCGTACGGTTGGTACGTCAACACCGGCGAATTGCTGTCGGTCGTGCCGCCGCGCCCCAGCACAACGGCGAGCGGCTTGATGGAATCCGGTGCAGCCGACTCCGCCAGCGATGGCAGTTTGCTGAGCCCATCAGTTCCGCCAATTCGCAACCAGCTCAGATCTTCCCCGCGTTCCGTCACCTGAATGCGGAATCGCGATTCGTTGGTGGATGAACTCGGCCCGACCGCCCAGCGCACGGGAAGCAGTCGGCTGAGTTTTTGATCCGGTTCCGCCACGGGTGATCCGCGATAACAGACAACGGCACCACCATCGCGTGAAATCCAGTCGCGAATGTTGTCAACCGCCTGACCGGTCAGATAAACCTCCGCCTCGCGCCCCAGCAGAAGAATCTGATATTCCCGCAACTTCTCCGGGTCCTGCAGCACGGTGCCGATATCGGCGACAAACTCAATTTCCTCCCGCCGCTCAAATCGCCGCGTCGCAGATTCTGTCTCGTCCGAACCAGCGGCTTTCGCAGTCTTCGCATCGACGGAATCTTTGGGCGGTTCTGCGCCGGGCGGCTCTACGCCGGCAGCAGCGCCGTCCGCCGTCTGTTCGAGACGCAAATGCCGAAACAGAAATCGTTCCTGAGAAATCCGTACAAGGCAATCGACCTCCAGCGACGGATCATCGGTCAGCATGCGCAGGAGGAACTTGGTATCCCAGTATGGCTTGCCCTCCAGCACCAGCGCCTTCACTGGTTCATCAACGACGCGCATCTGGAAGGATGCGGAGTTGTTCGCTGTCGTGGCTTCACCCGGAAGTGCGGCCACCTGAATCTGATATTGAAACAGTCCGATCTCTTTGCTGGTGACGAGAAACGTGGCTTCGGCGTTCTTGTCCGGTGCCAGCCGAACTTCCTGAGTTGTCGTCTGGCCGTCTGGAGCCGTCAACGTGACATCGACGCGATCACCGATGGAGCCTCGCTGCTGCAACTCCACCGTCACAGGAATCGATTGCCCCGCAAACGCCAACTCCTGCGACCGCGCGACGCGGACTTCCAGGTCATTCACCTGAGCGTCTGCCCCGATCGTCGCCGTGTAAATCGGAGCATCCCATGTGCGGGCCGTGCCGGCAGCTTCCAGAACTCGATCATTCCCTCCGGGCGCGTTGTGTACACCGTCGCTGATGAGCAAAATTGCTTGCCCCTGAGGTCGGTCACTGACAAGGCCGTCCATGAGCGGCAAGCTCAGATCAGTCACGACACCGGCTGGCGTTCGTGCTTTCAATTCCGCCACGCTGACCGGACGGCTGGATGCTGCGAACGTCTGAATTCGGACCTCAAACTCGTCTTGCATTTCGTCTGCGGTCGTCTCTGCCAGCTTTGCTGCTGCCGCAAATCGAGTCTGCCGGTCAGCGGCATCGGTCGTCGCCATGCTGGTCGATTCATCCACGAGAATTGTCAGCAACGGTTTGCCTCCCGGCGGAGGCAAAGGTTGCAGCCAGATCGGATTCAACAGCAGAAACAGGACACTCGCAATCCCAGCCGCCATCAGTGCCGCGAGCCAGAACCAAAGATTCCGATGGCAGGCGCGGGGGCGTTTCACGACGTACAACACCCACAGCGCAATCGCGATCAGTGCCAGGGTGACCCAGGCCGCAGATGGCAACAATGGTTCAAAGGTGATTGTCATGTCTTAAACACTCGCAAAGTCACCAGTTCCAGTAACAGACAAATCAAACAACCTGCCGCCAGCCAGACCCACAGATCATCCTGTCGATCTTCGCCGGACACCGAACCGCTCGAATATGTCAACTGGCGACCACCAGAAAGTCGCCCGGCAAAAACATCTTCGGTCAACGCACGCAGGTCGGATTCTTCCGCCGGGATTGACGCCATCACAGCACCAATTGGTCGTCCTTCAAGCTGAACCTGATAGACACCGCCCGCCGCAGGCTTCGGCAGTTCCCACACGACGCCTGCCGGAGTTGCCACCAGTTGACCTCGATCCCGTTCAGCCAGTTCTGCAACACCCGGTCCGAAAATCTTCAGGTCCGCCATGCGCTCTTCACCCACGCTCAACTGCACGGTGAACGGTTCGCCGCAGACCACGTTCTGACCGCGTGAGTCTGTCGTGGTGAGTTCCTGTAACATCAGTTCGCCCAGCAGCGGCACCAGAATCGGTGTCCTGGCAATATTGGATCGTTCCAGATCCACATTCATGATCGCCAAACGACCTCGACCAACAGATGTCACGGTCAGAAATGCAGACTGGTCACTCAACGATGCCCGCACATCATCCTTCAGACCGACGGACGTTGGCCTGGTCAGCAGTCCTTCGTGGAATTCCAGCGACTTCACTGCCGACGCCAATTCGTCGCCAAATACGGAAAATGGTGCCTGCCGACGGTTCACGTCGGTCAAAAACCGAGCTGTCTGCGAACGACTCGAAGGACGCGGCAGAAACTCCACGGGGAGTTGAGCCGATGAACCCAGAGACTGCAGCAGATCCTTGACGTTTGCCGCATCCAATTGATCACCAGCGACATACAACAGACTCCGTCCGCGTTGCAGCATGGCCGTCAGCACAGTGATCGTGTCGGCACTCAACCGTCCCGGCCGCGCCAGCACGATGACGTCCGACTGCCGCAGAATTTCGACGTCCGGATCCGCCGCATCCAGATGCGCAATGGCACGTTTCTGGTTGTCGCTGCCGACTTTGGCTGCATCGATTGCTGAACCGCCGGCGGCTCCGGCAAAGGCGGATGTCAATGCGCGATCGATGTAGTAAATCGCCGAGGGAACCTGATCCGGACGGTCTCGACTGACGATCGCAATGCGCGGTGCCGGATGCGCCTGCAGACCGATGGCCAGTTGATCGTCATCCGGCAGCGCGTCACTGGCATCCATCAGAGTCGCCGTACCGAAGTGCCATCCCTCGCCATTCACAGGAATTCGTCCGCCAATCGAAACCGTCGATCGCGCGGCGCAGTGACCTTCGAACGGGATCACAGCGTTGTCCAGCCTGACTTCGACGCGCACATGCTGCGGCGTATCAGAGTAGTTGCCGACGCGGACACTGACTTCCGCCTCGCGACCTGCTTCAACTCTCCCCTGCGGCAAAAATTCCAGCACGGCCAGATTGTCGGCATCTTGATTGGAGGTGATCGACCGCAGGCTGATCGTGCAGTCCTTCGGAAGTATTGAAAAATCCGCTGTGGCCCAGTTGCTTCGCTGGAAGTCACTGACGATTATCAGTTCAGGACGCGATCCGGCATCCGACTGGCCGTACATTTCCGCCGCCTGGTTCAAAGCCAACTGCGTCCTGAGACGTTCAGGCCGGACCTTTGCGTCCTGTAATGCTTCACGCAGCGCGCCGAGATT
>JAYTAK010000134.1:0-2103 GCA_043737515.1 Candidatus Kuenenia sp.
ACCCAACAGGGAACCCGGTCTGATCCCGGCCGACTGTCACGCCGACTATGTCTCGGATCACATGACCCGGGCGTCGGGGGCCCGCCTTTTAATCTGATCCATGGGTGTCAACCGCGTTTGCTCAATACCGCTGGGAGAGGTTTTTTATTGCGCGATTCTAAATTCCGCGCGGCCAGGACTGAGGGACGTGTTGTTGAGTGATCCGCAAGGCGCTAGCGGGCTGTTGATGTAGTCTGGTTTTTTACGTGGGGTAAGCTTCCAGCTTGCCGTCGCGGAATAAAAACTCGATGTTTTTGGGAAAAACCTGACAAGCTGGAAGCTTATCCCACGGGGTTGTGCATTCGGTCAGCACCGGCGGCTAGCGCCTTGCCGCTCACAATACCTCAAATCTGACCGCGCGGAGTATAGCTGATGGATGACACGATGCGTTGCATCAATCACAAATCCCCGCTTCAGCCCAGCAGTTCTTTTCGCAAGCGCCCGTCACCGGCGATGGGGTGTGGTCGGCCCTGTTGATCGGGGATCGTGGTGGCTTCGTCGTAACCCAGAAGATGGTAGGCCGTGGCCTGCATGTCCTTCGGGGAGATCGGCGTATCGACCACATCGCCGCCGATCGAGTCGGTTTCGCCGACAATACGACCTCGCGCCATGCCGCCGCCGGCGAACACCGACGAATACGCACGAGACCAGTGATGGCGTGCTCCGCCGGTAGGCTTGGAATCAATTTGCGGTGTGCGTCCATGTTCGCTGGTGCAGAGGACCAGCGTTTCATCAAGTAGGCCTCGATCGTCCAGATCTGCAATCAAAGCGGAGTAACTCTGATCGAAGACCGGCAGCAAGTAGTTCCTGAGTCTCGGGAAATGATTCGAATGCGTATCCCACACCGATGCACCATGCGGACCAAACGGATCCCAGAACACCGACACAAATCGAGCGCCGGCTTCCACCAGTCGTCGCGCCGCAAGGCAGGACTGGCCGAACAGCGAGATTCCGTAACGTTCTCGCATGGCATGAGATTCACGACCCACGTCCAGGGCTTCACGAATCCGGTTTGACCCAATCAGTGAGAAGGCTCGCTGCTGCTGGGCGTCGTACTTGCCGATCTCAGCCGCGCGATCCATCAGAGGTCGCTTCGCATCGAACTGCTGCAGCAAGTGGACTCGCGCATCGAATCGATGAGCGGATAATTCCTGCGGCAACTGGCAACCGTCGGACAGTTGAAATCGCCCTGTGGCTTCGATCCCGGCATGTGGGTCGCGGACTAGCTCCGTCTGACTGTCGGCATTCAGTTTCGGAACAATGA
Organism: Candidatus Kuenenia sp.; assembly: GCA_043737515.1. Taxonomy (GTDB): domain Bacteria; phylum Planctomycetota; class Planctomycetia; order Planctomycetales; family Planctomycetaceae; genus SXXK01. The sequence continues at coordinate 1,304 of JAYTAK010000134.1, forward strand.
CAGTCCCCTGCCCTTCAAAACTGGTCCAGAACGGATCGTGGGTGTTTCCCAGAAATGCCGCGTACGGGCCAGCCTGATCTGACGAACTGCCCTTTGAACAAAATCGCCAAGGCAACCCGACATTGCGAGGCATCGAGGGAGATTTGGTGCCTGATCGGCGTCCGTCCAGATAATCCACGACCGATCCCATAAACGGCCACTGCTGCGGATCTCGAGGACTCGTTTCGAGCGGAATGCTGTACGTTGGCATGCCGGTCATCACATACGCACAGCAGTGAATCGGATACTCGTGCGTCATCGATCTCACGACCGTCAATCGATCCGCAATGCGGGCAATCTGCGGGAGCCCTTCGCAGATCTGCAAACCGGGGACGACCGTGTCAATGGCCTTCATCTCGCCCTGAATCTCTGTCGGAGCCAGCGGTTTTGGATCAAATGTTTCGTGCTGTGGGGGCGATCCAAACAAGAACACGAAGATACATGCCTTCGCCCGACTGCCAGCCACGCCCTGCCCCGCGTTGACTGAACCTGTTCCTGTTCCAAGTCCCAGCGCGCTGATGCCACCAATCTGCAAAAGGTCGCGACGAGTGATCCCGTCACACAGTCGTTTTGAACTTCCCGAAATTCGAAGCATGGCCAGATCCCCGATAAGACACGGGCCATCGTATCGCCATGATCGTCTGTACTCCAGTGCGTCGTCAGGAATAATATTCGTTACGTGGCCAGAAATGAGGCAGCGGCGAGCGGCTGGGCGTCAGCCCTCCGTGCGTTTATGCGCGGGCCACGGAGGGCTCACGCCC
>JAYTAK010000135.1:0-4900 GCA_043737515.1 Candidatus Kuenenia sp.
GCCCGCTTCAAAGCGAAATCGTCCGAGTTCCGCGAACACGCCATCGTCAGGCGGAGCGGTCTTCTGACTGACCGTCACGATGGATTCGCCGTCGGCATGCATAATCAACACGGGAATGCTGTTCGACCGACTCTCGCCGGAATTAATCACCATCCGAACTCGATACTCGCCATCGGTCGGTAGTTTCGCTTCGTACCTCACCGCGAGTCCTGTTCGAGGTTGTCCGCAATGCCGGTAACCATCGCCGACAAACGGCGGCTGAAATGCGGACGCGATCCATGTGCCTTCGAACGTTGCTTCAGCGTCGTCCACGATGACTCCCGCCAACGTATCGCGCTGCGGAGACTTCGAAACCACTGCCGCATTTCGCTTGTCCTTTGGCAGAGACTTCTGCATTGCCGCGATCTGTTGCTCAAGCTCCTTGTCTCGCGCGGCCCAGGCATCGACGGCGGCTTTGTCGTAGCCAACTCGCAACGGAGCCGTCACAAAATCGCTCACGTTGTTCGGCAGCAGCGACTTCGTGCTGCGAAGAATTCCCGCCAGCGCGTAATAATCCGTCGTCGGAATCGGATCGAATTTGTGATCATGGCAGCGGCAACATCCCAGCGTCATCCCCAGAAAAGTACGACCCATCGAATCGATCTGTTCATCGACCACATCCATGCGAAGTTGCTCTTTGTCCTGTTCCTCATAGTTGTTAGCCCCCAGCATCAGATAACCCGCGCCGATGATTTGTGCGTCATGCTGTTCATCGCTGTCAGACGGCAACAGGTCGCCCGCGATGTGTTCCCGCACCAGTTGATCGAACGGCTTGTCGATGTTGAACGAATGAATCACGTAGTCTCGAAAACGCCATGCGTCCGGCAACATCAAGCTGCGGCCACCACCTGTGGATTCCGAGAACCTTGTCACATCCAGCCAGTGACGCCCCCAGCGTTCACCGAAATGCGGCGACGCCAGCAGACGATCAACCGTCGATTCCATCGCCGTCCCTGGATTGTCGACCCACGCGCTGGCAAAGTTCTCCTGTTCCGCAAGCGTGGGCGGAAGACCTGTCAGCACAAATGTCAGCCTTCGAATCAGAATCTCCGGTGCGGATTCAGCGGCGCGGACGATCTTCTGGTCCTGAGTTGCCAAGGCCACTTGCTGAGCCATAATGAGGCGATCAATATCGGTCGTCGTCCATGCGTCTTCAATCACGGGAATTGAAGGTCGTTTCACGGGGCGAAAACACCAGAACTCCCGCCCCTGTTCAATATCGATCGTCCGCTTGTTCGCCGTCACTTCGCCATCCCGAGGATCAGCCGCTCCATCAAGAATCCATGCTGCAAAATCGGCGATCACGGCATCCGGCAGTTTTCGATCGGGCGGCATTTCGAGGTCTTCATGCCGCAAGGCTTTCAACAGCAGACTGGCGTCCGCGTTCCCCGGCACCAACGCCGCCCCTGAGTCACCGCCAATGAGCATGCCCGGTCGCGAATCCAGCAACAGACCGCCTTTAACATCCTTCGCAGCAGTCGAATGACAGGAGTAACAATGTTCGACCAGCGCCGGACGAATCCGCGCCTCAAAGAATTCGATTTTGGCGGGATCAGCCGTCGCAGCCTGCTGCAACGCCGCCGCCGCCGCTTTCAATACTTCGTCATCCCCGGCCACCGGCAGGGCGACGAGACTTGCACAAACAACCGCGATCAATTGCGTCCATCGAAACATTTCAGTCCAGTCTCATTCGAATTCCAAAGCGGCACCAGTGCCAAGAGAACGTTGACCTAACGTGGGATAAGCTTCCAGCTTGTCATTTTTTATTTGTCATTTTTTATTTGTCATTTTTTATTTGTCATTTTGCTTCTCATTGCTTCTCATTTCTTGCCATTCCCTATCCTCGCAGCCCCGCCTTCTTCATCAACTCCGCCGTCGCCGTAAATGCCTCCCGAACCCAGTCTTCCACGCAATCTGGCTTCGGTGAGTACTCAAGTTCAATCGACATGGTACCACCCATATTGAGCTTTGCAATTTCTTTCAGATACCCGTCAAAATCAACGACCCCCCGTCCCGGTGGCAAGTCACCATGCCGCTTACCATCGCAGTCAGAAATATGCACATGAATCGCGCGGTCTTTGAGGCGACTCACTTCTTCCGGTCTCACGTTCGCGAGTTGCAGATGCGACACGTCAATATTCGCACACAGAGCCGGGTGTCTCGTATCGTCCAGAAACCGCACCATGTTGTCCACGTTGTTCAGAAGTGACAATGAAAACGGTTCCAGTTCCAGGGCAATTCGCAGTCCCAGCCCGCCTGCATAGTCAGCAAGTCGGCGACAGTTCTCGACGCCCGTCTTCCACTGTTCCTTCGGCGGAATGACCTCCTGATTCCAGATATACTCACCCAGGACCAGGAGCAGGTTTTCCGCTTCCAGTTCGTAACACAGATCCAGAAACTTCTGGCATCGCTCGATGTGAAACCGCTGCACCGACGGGTTGAAATCAATCAGACCGGTCGCCACGCAGCACACAGAAATGATCGGCAAGTTTGCTTTTTGACATTCGCGGCGAATCAACTGCCGTTCCCGCACATCAATATCCAGAGGATCGGTAAAGATATCGATACAATCAAATCCAATCTCGCGCGTCTTCCGAATCCCCCACGCCGTATCCCGCCCCGCCTGAGCCCACGCACTATTGATCAGTCCAAGTTTCATATTCACTTCCTCCTCCGGGCACAACACTGAGACAGATTGGAAAATAACGCAATCCAGGCCGAACGTCGATGGAAGCGTCTGTGTCAGACGATACCGCGCGCGGTTGAGGATGGCACATTTGTTTAACCGCGCGGGCAACGCCCCGCGCGTGGGAATCCATTGAGCGAGACGCTGCTCGCGCACGGCCCGCTGTGTACGCGGTGAAACAAGCCAATACGAATGCCCGGTCACGCTCACCACATTGTGAGGCCTTTCAACACGAAAAGATTCCATCTGCACCGATTCTGTCGTCTCGCATCCGGATTCTGAAGCCACATCCTCGCTCATCACCTTGCGAACAGAATACGCTTCGATTATTCTCCGCCCCGTGCGATCACACCGCATTCGATTGAAGTACTCGCCGGAGTGGCGGAATGGCAGACGCGCCGGATTCAAAATCCGGTATGGGTAATTCCATGTGCGGGTTCGACCCCCGCCTCCGGTACTTCAAAAAACCAGAAAAAACATTGACGGAACCGACATTCAGGCAATCGCCTGTCATTTCTGGAAAAGTTCAGAACGTCGCCAAAGCTGGTCAAAGTACACCCGAGCGGGAGTAGTGAAATTCGAGCATGAATACAAAAATCCGCCTGATTTCGCTGAAGGATGGCAATTTGGATCGTGTCTGCCAATAATTGATTGAGTTACCCCGAAGTTGAATCACCAGGGATTGACATGTGAAGAAACGCGGGCAGCAAACTAAAATCCATCAAATCACGATTGGAGAATGCAGTGAAGTTCAGTTTGTCCCTCATGCGATGTCTCGTCTCGCTCAGCGCGGAATCAAAGAATCGGATGTGATCTCGGCGCTTCAACATCCGAAGAAGAAAAAGACGCCCGCTGACTTCCCACACAAGGGCATTACATGGAAAAAGTCTGCAACAAAAACGCTCTGCGTGATCTATGATGTCGATGGGAAGAGATTGACCGTCATCACGGCTTATTGGAAATAAACAAAGGCGAATGCGATGCCTACTAATTTTTCAGTCCAAATAACGGTAAACAAAAAGACTGGCAGCGTGACTGCGGTCTATTTTCAGATCCGTTCTGGAAGATCTGTAAAAACAAAAGAACTCGCCGACGGTATGATGCTGGCGGATTACAATGCCAAAGGTGAATTGATTGGTTTGGAACTTCTTGGCCCTTGCACAGCAAAAGTGCTGAACACGGTTGTAATCGACGAACCAGCGCGTTTATTCATCCGTAAAGCGGCTCCTCGCGAATTGGTAACGATGTAGCTGTACCGCAGGTCTTTCTCCGACCGTTGTTACACTGCCTGATTCTGCACTGCTGGCGGATCACAACAAAAACCAAAGCCGCCTGGTTTGAATCAGACGGCTTTTGTTTGGGGTGTAAAGGTTACGCCCGGTTACGCCTGAATCAGCAGAAACCAATACCGGTCACTTGACGACGTACCACAAAATCACTGCGAACAGTTCGTTCCATCCGACCGCCGCGACGCTTGCAGTGACGGAGCATCAATCCGGCGGCGGGTGAATTTTCTCCGTTCGGGTTTACGATAGTTTGGAGCAACAATGTTGAAGACCATGATCGTGCTTTGGGGCGAAGCCAATTCTGGCAAATCAACGACAATCGCTTATGTTCTCGAAGAGTTGTTGAAAGACTCAACAAAACCAGACGTGCAACGCGGCTACAAGAGAAGAGCCGGCCCTCCGGAAGTGTGGTACGCAGTGCTGAACGTCCAGGGGACGCGCGTTGGTATTACAAGCCAAGGCGACAGCGCAAAGTTCGTGTACTTGCGCGTCGAGCCGCTCGTTGCGGCCGACTGCCGAATTATCATTTGCGTAACTCGTCCTAGAGGCGGGTCCGTGGAGGCCGTGGAAAACATTGCTGGTGGCTCTCGTCCGCCGTTTGAAATTGATTGGATCGAGAAGGTTGCAAGCACAAAGAACAGGGACAAGAACGATCGGGCGACCTGCACCGAAGTAGTCAATAAGGCACTTCGGGCAGTCGGATTAAAACAGCAAGTTATCCAAACAAAACGTTAACCGAAAAATGTTTGGTCCACGACTAACAAAACACTGCACGCCGACGCGAAACAAAGAAGCCCTGAGGTTTTCCGAGGCATTGCAATTCATTCAACTGACGACACACAAGGCAGGGACCTCAGGCAGTCAGTTAGCTGCGGGAACTTGTTTGCGA
>JAYTAK010000136.1:0-2101 GCA_043737515.1 Candidatus Kuenenia sp.
CAGGCAATCGCCGGAACGGCGCTGCGCTTGGTCCGGCCTACAGGTCTCACACAAATACATGGTCATGCCTAAAACTAATGATTAAACAAAAACTCTTTCGTATTGATCAACGCCCAGATCAGATCCTGGAAGTTTTCGGTATTTGCTTTTTGAGCATCGATCGGATTACCGGCCGCATCGACTCGTGGTTCTGCAAGATAATCCAACGCCACCTTTGATTCATCGGCGCGTGGCTCACGCGAGAATGCGGCCATGTACAATTCGCGGATTCTTTGTTCCGCCGGTTGCTCCGATTTCGCCAGGCGATCTGCTCGACCGCTGCCCGCGGCCAGCTTGGCCTTGATGTCCCCGGCATTCATCAAATGCAGGCTCTGCGCCAGACTCGACGACTGCACGCGTTCGCATTCACAAACGCTCTCGTTCTCCGGTCGCCCGAACACTTTCAGAAACGGTGAGGCGTTGTTGTAACTGTTATCCGGCAAAGCAATCGCGCGTGTGCCGGTCGGGAGATTCGGGAAATCCGTTTGAGCGCCAGTCAAGTCATCAATGGCATCCAGCATCACCTCGGCCTGCAATCGGCGAGGATAATAGCGAGAATAGTTCTGCTGATCAGCGACGTTGTACTGGTTCGGGACGGAACTCAGTTGGTAGGCGTTTGAGCGTGTGATGACTCGGACAAGTTCCTTCAGATCAAAGCCGCTGGCATGGAAATGCTGTTCCAGAGCCGCCAGCAATTCCGGATTTGTCGGCGGGTTCGTGTCGCGAATATCGTCTTCGGGTTCAATCAGGCCTCGTCGGAAGAAATGCTTCCAGTAGCGATTCACCAGAGCCTTCGCGAAGAACGGATTTTCGGGTGAACTCATCCAGTCCGCCAGCTTGAGTCGCGGATCTTCGTCTGGAGCAATCTCGGGGATTGCATCACCCAACGCGGCAGGCTTCAGCGTCAGACCGGTCTTGATATTTGCAGCCCCGGCGACGCCGCGTTTGTGAAAGATGAGATCCTCACCTCGCGTCGCGGAAGGCTTTCTTCCCACTTGTGTGAAGAAGGCGGAAAAGCTGTAGTAGTCGTCCTGGCTCCAGCGTTCAAACGGATGATGATGACACTGCGCACACTGCATCCGCACACCGAGGAACAACTGAGCCACATCTTCCAGTTGCTGTTTCGGTTCCTTCACACGCTTGTACCAGGCCACCGGCGGATTGGCGATCACCGTACCTGTCGCCGCCAGCAGTTCGCGCACCAACTGGTCGTAAGGCTTGTTTGCCAGCAGACTGTCGCGCACCCAGGCGTAGAACGCAAAGTTCGAAGTCATGTCGCTGGCATCATCACGCCGATTTTTCAGCATCGCCGTCCATTTGTTTGCGAAGTAATCGGCATACTCGGGACTTCGCAGCAGGCGGTCAATCACCTGATCGCGTTTGTCCGCGTCCTGACTGGTCAGGAATGCGGTTGCTTCTTCGTCCGTGGGAAGTCGACCGGATATGTCCAGAGAGACTCGGCGAAGGAACGTCGCATCGTCACAAACCGGTGACGGGGGAACTCCGATTTCCTTCAAATTGCCGAAGACGAAGTCATCCACAAAGTTCTTTGAAGCAGGCACGCTGTCAACCGGAGCACCCAATGGGACCGATGTATTGAAGACCGCCACCCTGCCCTGATACCGAACCATGATGGCAACTTTGCCCGGAATGTCCGAAATCTGCACAAGCCCGCCGTCGGCAACATCCGCCATGCTCTTATCGTTGGATTCAAACAGGGCGAACCCCGTGACATCTCGTTCGCCGCCGTCCGCATACTTCGCGATCGCCTTCAGTTGCTGTGCCGCGTTTCGCATCACCGTGCCACGATTGGGCTGCACCTCAATGCTCGTCAATTGCGGAGCGGTGTCCCCGTCGTAAGCAGCCCCTTGTCGAATCCAGTTCAACAATAGCGCGTATCCCTCAGATTCCGGCTGCAGGCGAACGCCGCCACCATGTGGCATCTTGCCGACCGCCTTCATCAGAAGCAGACTGCGTTCCGGAGCGGCCGGAAACAATCTTCGCCCGCGATTTTCTTTGACCAGATGTTCGTAGTCGTCCTGAAACTCAAAACCGAGCAACG
>JAYTAK010000137.1:0-2100 GCA_043737515.1 Candidatus Kuenenia sp.
TGAGTGGGCATTGCAGTCAGTGGATCCAGGTCATATTACTGGTCAGACGATTGAAGCCTGTCGAATCGCAGCCACACAGTATGTTCGCGGTGAAGGTCGAGTTTACATTCGTATATTTCCTCAGAAGCCGGTGACTGCAAGACCACTGGAAACCCGCATGGGTAAGGGAAAAGGGGAACCGGATCGCTGGGTGGCTGTTGTCAAACCTGGTACGGTTTTGTTTGAGTTAAAGGGCGTGACGCATGATACAGCCAGGAGCTGTTTTCAGCGTGTGGCTCATAAACTGCCGGTGCGGGTGCGTCTGGTTGGACGTCGCCCCGAAATCTGATAAGTGTTCACGTTGAACTGAAGGTGCAGGGAAATGTCGAAAGCCAGCGATATTCGTGAAATGTCTGCGGAGCAACTGGAGCACGAACTCCGGGAAACTCAGCAGTCTTTGTTTCGCCTGCGATTGCAGGCGGCGACGGAACGAAATGATGTTCCCAGCAACGTAAAAAAGCTGCGTCGGGGTATTGCCCGAATTCGTACAATTCAGCGTGAACGTGAAATCGCTACAGCCTGATTTTTTGGTATCAATTCAGATGAAGATGAAAAAGACATTGGTCGGAGTCGTGGCGGGCAGTCAGTTGAAGACTCTGCGCGTTGAAATCGCTCGCCGAATGAAGCATCCGAAGTACGGAAAGATCATTCGCGGGAGAACAATTTGTCACGCACATGATGAAAACGGAACCGCTAAAATCGGCGACACGGTGGAGATCTCAGAAGCTCCGCCGCGTTCGCGCCTGAAGCGCTGGGATCTGGTTCGCGTGGTCGCTGCCGCAGCGATGGCGGGTGATGCCGAGTTGTCCGATGCTTAGTGTTGTAGTGTCTTGTCAGAATGCAGTTTGAACTCTGACAGTTGATGGATTTTTGAGCGCTGTCGTCCCGGACGCGGCGATTTGATTTGGATTGGTCAGGATCGGGGTGTTGCGATGATTCAGATGCAAACAATGCTGGATGTGGCCGACAATTCCGGCGCGAAATCTGCGCGCTGCATCAAGGTGCTGGGTGGCAGTCGTCGACGCTATGCGGGTCTCGGTGACATCGTGGTCGTCGCCGTGCAGAAAAGTCTGGCAGGCAGCGCAATTCGTTCGGGTTCTGTCGTCAAGGGTGTCGTAGTTCGAACCAGGAAGGCCGTCCGTCGGTCGGATGGGTCTTACGTGAAGTTTGACCGAAACGCGATCGTGATTATTGACAATGACGGCAATCCTAAAGGAACTCGTATCTTCGGGGCCGTGGCGCGTGAGCTGCGAGACAAGAAGTTTATGAAGATCGTCAGCCTTGCAAGTGAAGTCGTTTAATCCCGTGGTTGTCTGGTTCTGGTATTGATGGTTGTTTTTGAAGAGTTGAAAAGATGGCTCGGTTGCTTGAAGATTACAACAAGCGGATAGTTCCTGAACTCCAGCAGTCGCTGGGGCGCAAGAACAAACATGCGATTCCGAAGCTGCAGAAGATTGTGGTCAGCATGGGTGTGGGCGAGGCGGTAAATGATCGCAAGCGTCTGGATCAGGCCGCTGATCAGTTGACGCAGCTGGCTGGTCAAAAAGCACAAATCTGCAAGGCCAAGAAATCTGTCGCCGGATTTCGCCTGCGTGAAGGACAGCCGATCGGTTGTCGTGTCACACTGCGAGGTCAGCGGATGTATGATTTTCTTGACCGACTGATTACGCTGGTTCTTCCTCGCGTGCGTGACTTTCGTGGCGTCAGTCCTAAGGGGTTTGACGGCCGCGGAAACTACAACTACGGGTTGAATGAACAATTGGTGTTCCCTGAGATTGATCCTGAGACGGTGACGAATACTCAGGGAATGAACATCACTTTCGTGACCACGGCAGTGACGGACGACGAAGGCAGGGCTCTGCTCCGTGCGTTCGGAATGCCGTTCAAGACTGAAGACTAACACATCGTTATTGAGATTTTGGATCCGGGAACAGTCAATGGCCAGCAAAGCAAAAATTGAAAAAGCGAATCGGACGCCCAAGTTCAGCAGTCGCATTGAGCATCGCTGCGGTCTTTGTGGACGCCCTCGAGCGGTGTACCGGAAATTTAAGGTTTGCCGTA
>JAYTAK010000138.1:0-11298 GCA_043737515.1 Candidatus Kuenenia sp.
TGTTTTGCGACTTCTTCGATTTCCATGCCGCCTTCTGATGACATGATCAGCACCGGGCCGCCCACTTCACGATCGACGACGATGCCCAGATACAGTTCGCGAGCAATCTTGACGCCTTGCTCGACAAACAGCGTGTTGACCTGCTTGCCTTCGTCACCCGTCTGGATCGTGACGAGCGTACTGCCGAGCATCCGTTTCGCGTTTTCGGCCGCTTCAGCCGCAGACTTCACGAGCACGACGCCACGTTGATTCGGCGATTCTTTGAACGTCCCTTTGCCGCGTCCGCCAGCATGAATCTGAGACTTGACCACGGCAATTGGCCCGCCAAGGGTCTCGAACGCCTTCGCGGTTTCGTCTGCCGTTTTCGCCACAATTCCCTGCGGCACCGCTACGCCCGCCGCTCGAAACAGTTGCTTGGCCTGATATTCATGGATCTTCATGGAACGCGATCACATTGGAGAGTCAAAAGAATTGGTCAGTTCACGAAGCCCGGAACTATAACCGTCCGGGATTCCATGTTCGAGGAACGCAAACACTGCACAACTCGATTTCCTGCGAAAATATCCGCTGCCGCAGACAATCTGGCCTGAATTCATTGATCCACGGCGGTTCGGTCAATCCCTGCTGCGACCTGTGGCCCGGAATTTCACCACGATGGTGACGATTTGCAACCTTACGTTGGGATGTTGCCTCAACGCAACATCTTGTGGAAAACAGGCAACTTTCACAGGTGTCGCGCGACAACGCACTGCGGTGGACGTTGCCTTCCGGATTCAAACTGTTGTTGCCCACGGTTGCAATTCGGTTCGACCTGCGGCAGTTCGCAACACCTGCGTCTTTTCGCTCGACTTTCCACAACCTCGTCAGCGATCAGGAGCCAGGCTTCGGCAGCTTTCCGCTGTCACGGCGCGCGAGCTGGCGGATGGTCGGATCTGGCAATGTGGATTGCCGGTCGAGCCCGTTCGAGAACCCAACCACCTCACCAGGCCAACACCTGATGCAATCGCAAACTCAGAAGAATCCAGCCCGCGCCCTCATTGTTCGACCCTTACTTTCCCGGACACTGTGCGCCGGAATCGCCCTGTGGACGGCGGTGAATGTCGCCATGGCCGGCAACGGCCCGCGCATGATAGAAGTCTCTGACGACACTCAGACATATACGGGCATGATCGTCGCGAAGTCGGCTCAGGAATGTTTCATCTTCGACCGTTTTGGCCGACAGGCAAGGTTGCCAATTGCCAGTCTGAAATCATTCAATGTGGTCGCAGAGAGTTTTCGTCCGGCGTCACAAAGCGAGTTTCGCCGTCAACTGGAAGCCGAACTTGGATCAGAGTACGAAGTCGCCACATCGAAGCATTACGTCGTCGCGGGGACACATGGTCATGGACGCAGCTATGCGGCTCTCTTCGAGGACATCTATAATCAAATCGATTCGTTCTACTCGCTGCGTGGCTTTCGAACCACTGACCCCGACGCACCGCTCGTTGCCCTTGTGCTGAAGGACAAGGCGGCATTGAAGAAGTACTGTGAAGTCGATGAAATGGCATGGAACGAAGGTCTGCGAGGCTATTACTCCCTGAAATCAAATCGCGTTGTCATGTACGACCTGCCGGAGTTATTTCAATCTGTGCGTCTGATGCCCGAATCCGATTTGCAGACTCGTGAAAAAACGCTCGTCGCCGATGCAAGTTCAACTCCTCATACAGACTTGGCAGCAGACGTGGATTATACCGTGGGCAGCAGCCTGGCTCGACTTCAGCGGGCCGCATCCGCAGCAGCCGTCGGGGGTGAAACGGCCAACACGATCATTCACGAAACAACGCATCAGGTGGGATTCAACATTGGCATTCATTCCCGTATCGGCGGAACTCCGTTATGGGTTCTGGAGGGCATGGCGACAGTCCTGGAATCCCCTGGCATGAGAACTCGCAGCGGTTCGACAGAGAAAGTGAACGCTGACCGACTGGCATGGTTCAATAAGAACTACTCGGAGCGCCGTCAGCCCGGCGATCTGGCAAAACTGATCGCCTCCGACGAAATGTTCAGCAATCAGACTCTGGATGCCTACAGCGCGGCATGGGGAATTACCTGGTTTTTGACGGAGAACCCGGCCCGCGCGCGAATGTTTTCCAGGTACCTGAAAACGATCAGCGAACACGATCCGCTGCAGCCTTACACCGCAGAAGAACGACTGAAGGATTTTGAGTCCATCTTTGGCGACATCGCCCGTATGGAAGTGGATTACGTCCGTGCGATGGATCGATTGTGATCTACGCCGCTGCTTCCGACTTCAGCGCGCGGGATTCCAGTTCACCAAAGATCAACGCACCACGCACCACCGCAGTCTCCGGATCGGGTGCGATGCGAACGGAGAGAATTCGATCCGCAATTTCGTGCTGAATGAACTGTTCCGTCAGCAGGGTTGTCAGACCATCGACCAACACCGCACCGCCGGCGAGCATGACCGTCAGTCGTTGCTTGTTCAACGCCAGTCGAACCGGTGTTGAATCCAGCATCTGATTCAAAGTGCGGCACACACGTTCCAGAATGTCTGTGTACAGCCGCACCAGCATGCGTTCCCGATCACCGAGCGCCTGCTTCAGGTTCACTCCGCTTTTGAGCTTCCACTCACGAATGCTTTCGATATCGAGATACGCGGTTCCGGCTTCGTCGAACATCTGCACTTTGAAGTGCCTGGCCAGTTCCGTATCGATCCAGTTGCCACCGATCGCCAGCGTCTCCGACGCGATCGGCATTCCCAGACGCGCGACGCAGATCGTCGTGGCTTCGGCACCCATCACGATGGATACGCCGGTGAATGCAGCATCGTTGCTCGTGGCCAGCAGTGCCGCTTCAGCCGAACTCACCACGATCGGCTGAAAGCCCTGCATCTGCACCAGACGATATAAAAACGCTTCACTCTTTTTTGCCTGATCCGAACCATCACGCAGTCCGGGAACAGTCAGCACACACAGGTTCTGAGAACCAGAGGAATCCGGAAGCATGGACTCGGTGAGCAGGCTGAGGATCTGCCGGGCAGGCGCATCGTCGGACGGTACGTTGCCGTCGGTCAGCAGTGCCGTCCGGGGAACGCGGCTGAGCCATTGCACTTTGGCAGCCCGGTTGCCGAATACAACCAGAGCCTGATCGCATTCCGCGTAGGATACCGACTGCGCTTCAAGCGCCTGGCGGTGCTCGTCCGTATTCGTGAGCAGCGTGTATTCCGAGCGTTCCGAAAACATCGTCAGGCGTTCAGGCGTCCGCGGGTTGCGAAACACGGAACGAATCCGACAACTGCCAAAGTCGATCGCGCAAATCATGATTCTGTCCGTTCCTGCAAGTAGTGTAGGGCACGATCAAGACTGCCGGATGAATCAGCAGTGGTCGGCGTGTGTGCAGCCGCGGTCGTCGCTGCCACCGGTTCTTCGCGGCGTTTATCTGATGAGAGATTCATGTGCGGAGCTGGAACTGAGGAATGAGCGGCATCAATCCGCAAGCGACGTGGTCCGGCTGGTTTCCCAAACAAAGCAACTCGCAGCGGAAGTTGCGTTTCACAAAGATCAATCGGCAGTCGATTCTGCAACAGATCTTCCAGTTCCGCAAAGCTCTGTTCGTCCGCTGTCGGGGACTGCACCGATTCCACTTCCGACACTTCCTGCGTTTGCGGCCTGGCCGCCGTTGTGCTCCTGTACAATTCCAGCGCGACGTCGATTTCTTCGCTGCGGGATGACGCTCGCGCTGGGGCGGCGATCGATAACTCGGCTGGCGACTCAAGATCACCTGAGTCCACTTTCCCTTGCCAGTCGTTGCTGAACCATTCATCATCGACGATCAGAGACTTCACAGGTTGCTCCGCAGCGACCGATATTTGATCGGCTGGCGACACTGTTGCCGGTGTCTCCGACGCGGGATTCTCTTGCGGTTCAATCGCGGCCGGTATTTGAGCGGTTTGGGACGCTGGCACGGCCAAGTCCTGCCATCGAAGCCGATCGGTGAACGTTCGCTGCGGGGCAACCGGTGAATGAGAACCAGTCGCAGTCAATGTCGATGCCTTAGTTGCGGCATTGCTGAATTCCGTATTGTCGTCTGGTTCTGGTTTCAACGTCCCTGCCAGAATCAATGTGCCTGCCAGCAGCAGCCCACCAATGAAGACCAGATTCCATGGATTGAAAGCGCTCGCTGTGCCACTTGTCACGGAACCGATTTGCATCTCCGTTGGTGCAACCGGAGCCACAGTTGTGGATTCCGACGCAAAGCTCATTTTGTTGTCTGCGACGCCAGTGTCGGCGACATCGTCGGATTGACTGATGCTGAGTGTCGGGACAACAGCCGTCGAAGTCTCAGTGTTATCTTCAGCAAATTCCGCGTCCGTCGCATCTGCATCCGGGATGGCCAGAGACATCGGTGCTTCTGGTGATAACGGAGCCTGAAATGGCTCAGAGGTCAGCGAACTATTGGTGAATGGGCCACTGTTCGATGAATCATCGATTGGGATAAATGCATCTCGCGTCTGGGTTGCACCGCCCGTCTTCCATTCAGAAACAGTCGGTACCATGCTGCCGAAACCTTTGAGGACGGTGCGACCGCTGCTTGAGATGGAAATCACATCGCCATGTACTACTGGATGATAGAGCTCGGCTTTTGCAATCGGCGTTTTCCCCGGAAACCGGCAAATGACTTTGAGTTGCCCGTCGGTCGGAGGCAAATGCTTCGTGGCCTGCAACACATCGCCAATCACAATCCCATCCTGTTCCAGACCCACGATCACGACACCCGCATCCGTTCGCAGGGCGGCGTTTTTCCTCACGACAGCCGTCAGCGGCGACATCGACTGCACAACCAGCACATCGCCGCTTTCGACAGGTTCACCGTTGTCGGCAGATGTTTTTGACACGATCTGCGTCCATTGAGCGCGGTCATGGGCGGAACGAATGACCGTCACATTGACCGATTCGGAAAGCAATCCGGCTTTCATCACGGCCTGCTGGACAGTCAGCGCAGTGCCGTTCGGGACCGGATAGGTAGCACAGCGCTCGATATCACCGATCACGGCAACGACGCCGGTATGCATGTCGCGCGGCGCTGTCTGCTGGGCAACTGCGGGCACCGCTGCCAGCGCGAGAATCGTCAGCAGAAATACGGATTTGAGCCGTTCCATGGCTTGAACCCCGTCGTCGTTAGAGAGTGTAATCCGGCAGGAAGCTGAGACGCTTGAGTCTCAACGGCATGATCTGCGCAATTCTTCCGTGAACGCTGATCCTGCAGCTTCTTCTGAATCGGCATTCGACCTGCGGAGAATCATTTTTTCCACGCTCCGCATACATCCTGCCCAGATCGCCGATATTTCAGTCCCTATTCCCGACCGAAACACTCCCGTTTACCAGATACGCGGTTACCGATTACATTCCGCGCGACGGATTCCAATATTCTGCTGGCGGTGTCACGGATGACTCAGCCTTTCGATGTTGTAAATATCACAGAAGCGCGGCCCGATGGGCACGCGGTTAAACGGTGTCACGGATGACTCAGCCTTTCGATATCTTGAATCTGACCGAACATGTCACAGCTTTCTGCGGAACGTTGTCCGACGTCATCAGTCCATTGGTGATAGCACAAGCCGATGTGACGCAGACTGCCGATTTTTCGGCGGAACCAGTCGAGTTTCTGCCGGGGCTCTGGGTGAAACTGCGACCTTATCTCGACATTAATCTGCTTCAGGGGATGGCTCTGCGGCACGGCGGGAAGGTGATTTCCGCGATCGTGGTCTTTTTCGTCGGACGCATGGTCTCGCGCATGGCGTCGGCAATGCTGGTTCGCGCTTCAAAGAAGGCACGAATTGATCAGACGCTGATGGGATTCATCGGCAACCTGGCATATGTCCTGATGCTGTGCGTGGTTTGTATCGCGGCGTTGAGCTGCCTTGGTGTGGATACAACTTCGTTAACCGCCGTGCTGGCGGCCGCAGGATTTGCCATCGGCATGGCATTGCAGGGAACGCTGGGCAATTTCGCATCCGGAGCGTTGCTGGTGTTCTTCAAGCCGTTTCGCGTGGGAGATCTGATTGATGTGGCTGGTGTCTCAGGGCATGTCGTCGAGATTCAGATCTTCAATACCATCCTCAGAACACCCGACAATGTGCGGATTATTGTGCCGAATCTGACCCTGACCGGAGCGACAATTCGCAACCTGTCTGCCGAACCGCATCGTCGAATCGATCTGGTGATCGGCACCAGCTACCACGACGACCTGCGTGCGGTCCGTCGGTTTCTGGAAGAAGTCGTCCAGTCCGACGAACGAATTCTCCGCGAGCCGGCCCCTGTCGTTGCGGTGTCCGAACTGGGCGACAGTAGCGTGAATTTCGTTGTACGTCCTTGGGTGCTGAACAGCAATTTCCACGCGGTGAAGTTCCATCTGATCGAACAGATTAAGCTCGGTTTTGATGAACGCGGTCTCACGATCCCTTTTCCTTCGCGGGATGTCTTTGTACATCATTCCATGGACAACAAGTCGCTGCCATTCATCAATGACGCATCTTCTGTTGCCGCATAATTGCCTCGATTTTCTTTCGAACATTCGTCTTGAGTCAAAACCCACAATTCTGCAATGCTACGGCGACTCGTCTCTTCTCCTGTCTCAAATCCATCCGCCGCTTCCGGTCAATTCTGCCGAATTCCCTTCCTGGGCATGACTGAAGCCGCTCTCAGTCTGATCCCGATTCATAGGCCCGAACATGCCAAGTTCGCACGCTCAGATTCAGCGAATCCGACGCCTCGCCCGCGTGTGGCTTTGTTCGTGCGTTCTGCCAATTGCTGCCGTCACTGCAGTGATGATGTCCAGGCCGAGTCTGATCCAGGCGCAGCAGGAAGGTGAAGTGACGGTTGCCGATATTCGCATCGAAGGCAATCAGACGATTCCGGAATCCGTCATTCTGCAGAAAATCCAGGCTCAACCGCAACGACCAATCTCCGAACGACTGATTCGCGAAGATATTCGATCACTGATGTCGACTCGCTGGTTTTTCAACGTCAAAGAACGTCTCGACGAGACGCCGGACGGGCTGATTCTGGTTTATACGGTTCACGAAAAACCAATCGTGAAGCGGGTGGAATTTCGGGGCAACAACAAGGTTAAGCTCAAGCATCTAAAGGCATGGACTGGCCTGAAGGCGGGCAGCCCGTTCGATGCCCGCGCCAACACTGAGGCTGTCAATCGGATTGAGCGTGAATACAAGGACAAGGGCTACTACTTTGTCAACGTCTCACTACTCAAAGGCAGTAACCCTGGTGATCGCGAAGTCATCTTTCAGATCGTGGAAGGCCCGAAGGTTCAGGTCAAAGATCGAACGTTCGAAGGCAACCGTTTTTGGTCGAACGGAGATTTGCGAAAGAACCTGATCAGCAAAGAAGCCTTTCTGATTTTCGGTGGCATCTATAATCCTGACACTATTCCGGCGGACATCGAGGCCCTCAAACAGTACTACCGAAACGTTGGTTTCTTTGACGTGGAAGTCACGGGGAAACCGCTGTTTTCAAAGGACCGTTCCGATGTCAATCTGCACTTTGTGGTGACTGAAGGCCGTCGCTACAAGGTTCGTGAGATTCGCTATGAAGGCAATGCGACCATTGCGACGAATCGCCTGAAGACAGAATCGAAACTGAATCGTGGTGAATATTACAGTGCGTATCCCCTGGCGAAAGATGTACGCCGGATGCTTGGGTATTACGGCGAAAAGGGCCATTTCTTTGCGACCGTCACGCCGGTTCCGCATTTCACCGAACAGCCAGGCATCGTTGATCTGGTCTTTGAAATCGACGAAGATCGCCCCCGATACGTGCGCGATATCAACGTCACCTATGAAGGCGATCATCCTCACACAAAGCAGACGGTCGCCCTGGACAGACTGCAGATTCAGCCAGGCGATCTGGCAGATCCTTTCATTATCAATCGGGGACGTTCACGGCTGAACGGCAGCCAGTTATTTGAACCCGGGATCGGATTTGAATTTGAGCCCGTCGAGCCCGGCGAGTCAGGATTCTCAGCCGATTCGCGCACGTATCGCGCTCAGGGATCGCCATTGAGCCCCGAAAGCTGGACTCAGGAATTTTCAATCGCCACTCAGCGATCTGCGTTTCAAAGTGCAGGCCAAGACTACCAATGGCTGACTCGTCGCGACGAAACAGGTACGGCAAATGTTGGCGAAACAAACGTGCAGGGCGAGCCTGCCGCGCGGCAAGGTCGGAACCTTGTTCCGCCTGTTCAGGACGCTCGCACCGCCATTCGCAATCGAGCTGCTGACACTGAAGATCGTCAGACCAAGCCGACTCGTCCAAGGTATCAGCGTGAACCTCGCCCAGCCTCCACGCCGCCTGCTGACTCTGATCACAACGTCGCCCACCCGGTTTACGAATCGAACCTGATGGGCTTTCGTCCCGTCACGCCGTCACGCTTCTTCTCCATCGAACCTGCAGTGTTTGAAACATCGCAGAACATTGAATCCGAAGAACTGATCATTCGCGCCCAAAGTCCCGATCCGACTCCGAAGCGAACCGACGCGATTCTTGACGGAAGCCCATACCAGGGCCAGTTCCGCGAAGTGCAGCCGGGCTGGCTCGACATCAACGTCAATGCGGCGGAAGGTCGCACGGGACGACTGATGTTTGGTGCCGGGGTCAACAGCAACTCTGGTCTCGTAGGTTCGTTCGTGTGGGACGAATCCAACTTTGACATTTTGCGACCGCCAACCAGCTTTTCCGACATCATCGAAGGCCGCGCCTGGCGCGGTGGCGGACAGCGTTTTCGTGTGGAAGCCGCGCCGGGGAATCAAGTCAGCCGTTATGCTGTAAGCTGGACTGATCCGTATTTTCTGTACACCGACTACAGCCTTGGTGTGAGCGGTTTCTACTTCAATCGCTTCTATCCGGACTGGACCGAAGATCGATACGGCGGTCGCGTTTCTGTCGGAAAACAATTTACGCCGGAATGGTCGGGCTCAATGGCATTGCGTCTGGAAGAAGTGGAAATGCGGAATCCGCGGACGCCGACGCCCGCTATCGTGTTGCCCTTGATTGGAACCAGCTTCCTGTCCACGCTGCGGACCTCAGTCACGCATGACACCCGCGATTCTTCGATGATGCCGACGGAAGGCCATTACCTTGATGGCGGCTATGAACAGGCGTTTGGCGACTTCACATTTCCAAAGTTGGAAGCGGATGCCCGGCAATACTTCACGATGTTCAATCGACCTGACGGAACCGGACGCCATGTCCTGACAGTAGCGGGGAACGTCGGCTGGAGCGGCAATGATACGCCCGTCTTCGAACGCTACTTCGCGGGCGGTTTTCAGTCGTTTCGCGGATTTGCCTATCGAGGCGTGACACCGCGAACGGGCGGGTTCTCAACCGGTGGTACATTTCAGGCACTCGGCACGGTTGAGTATCGAATTCCCGTTACGGCGGACGACATGATCAACGTGGTCGCGTTTTCCGACTTCGGTACCGTGGACGAAAGCGTTTCGCTCGACAATTTCCGGGCGAGCGTCGGCTTTGGATTTCGCGTGGTCATTCCCGCGATGGGCCCTGTGCCGCTCGCGTTTGACTTTGCCTTCCCGGTCCTGAAAGAAGACATCGACAACCAACGCATCTTCAGCTTCTACGTCGGGATCAATCGATAACGCAGCCGACACGCCGCGCGTGCCGTCCGTACTACTAACGATGGATTACTTGTTGTCGCGCGAAGATTTTCAGGTGACTGCTGGACGAGATTGAGGCGGGTGCCACAGGAAAATAACGGACAGGAAGATGGAAAGACCGAAGCTAAATTGCCTTCCGGAATCTCTGATCGCAGAATCCCTGTCCCGGGAAATGGCAGAACGATGAGGGCAGGACAATAAACCGCAAAGACAAACGTTTCTGATTGTTCTGCCCCCATCGTTCTGCCTAAGTCCGGAGGATTGAGCGCAGACGTGTCAGCAAAGACTGCAAAGAGATGGACGGACCGTCATAACATGTGGCACAAAGGGATTTGGTTGCGGCCTGAAGGGCCGCGCTGGGCTTTTGGCTCGCAACTTTTCGGCCGTAGTTCTTTCGGATTTCGGATTTCGGATTTCGGATTTCGGATTTCGGATTTCGGATTTCGGATTTCGGATTTGCGGATTTCGGATTTGCGGCTTCGCCGCGCTTGGGCTGGGATAAAAATAACAGTCTGGTATTGTTTAGGCAAGAAAATTGAAAGGTAAGAAGATGAGTCGCATTGGAGTTGTTTAATTTTCCTCCCTGTAATTTTCTTGCCTTAAACTGCGATTCCGCTTGTTCACCCTCCCGCGTCCGAGGCACAGGGAAAATGCTCCGTGACTGATTGCATCAACTGATGCCTCCTTGTTAAGCAGGGAGTCAGAAGTTTTGTATCCGTCCACGTCATATCAACAATGAACGTTTTAACCACAGATGGACGCGGATGAACACAGATTGACAGTTGACTTATTATCTGTGTGAATTTGTGTTTATCTGTGATGGCTGCCGTAGGTTGCATGATGAGGCGTGAACGCTGACATCCTTCAGAGTCGGGATTCGTGTCGGAAAGCAAACCGTCGTACACGCCCCACGCATCCCGCATGGACACTGCTTTGAGCGGGAATATCTTTCGATTTGTCGCGAGCCGAAGAAATCCCTGTTTTGTCAGCCTACAGAAGCAACAGCTCTGTTCGGCAGCGGACTGCATCCACGCCTTTGCAGATGCATGATGTTCGTGCGACTGGAAGGCCAGTGCGAGCCAGAAATTGATATCAGGAAGCTGCATTTTCCTCGTCCAGAATCTCGGCGATCATCTCATTGGTCAGGTGGACGCTGCCTGGCTTCGACGAGGGCACCAGCGGGAACTCAACTCGCTTTTGATTTTTGGCAACCCGAATCAACGGCGAAGTGCGAGAACCCACGTTTACCGCTGCTCCCTCGGGCAACGACACGGAGCCGTCAAGCACCACCACACCATTATGGACACCATTATGGACTCGGCCGGGAATATTCATGCTGGCATGATATTGCCGTTTCGCCTCAACAGCCACCAACGCTGAATCCAAGTCGCCCTTCGCTTGATTCTTCAAGCGCCGCAGGACACCGCTGCACCAGGAAATTCGCTCCCGATCTGTCCCGCAGATTACTTCGCGTCCTTGGACTTGTCCGCCGTCGCTCGTTCAATCCTGCCGAACATGTGTCCGCCGATTGCGCCATGCTGCCATGTGCCGGCGTAGCGGTTTTCGTGAAACAGGACTCGGGCAGAAAAGCCTTCGCCAAGTCCAGGCAG
>JAYTAK010000139.1:0-11287 GCA_043737515.1 Candidatus Kuenenia sp.
GGATTCAGGCAGACGCCATTGGCCGCTCGAAAGCCTGTCGCCAGGATGTCCGTGCGAGTACCATCCTTGCTGACTTTCAGCAGCGTGCCATGATGCGGCACAACGGCTTCGAGCGCGTGGCGACCGGATTTGGCATAGTAAAAGTTCCCGTCTGCGTCGGTTTGCAGCCCCATCGCAAATTCATGGAAATGCTCTGTCACCTGATGATCGTTGTTGAGGCACTCGTAGTAATCAATCTCGCCGTCTCCGTTCAGATCATGCAAAACCGTCAACTGATCGCGACACGTCACATGGATCCTGTCATCGACGATTTTCAGGCCGAGTGGCTGAAACATGCCGGACGCAATCCGCTGCCACGTCAGTTGAGCGCCGTTCAGGAAACCGTCCACAATCCAGACATCGCCGTCCCAGGAACATACCGCCATGCGCCCGTCAGCGAAGAAGTCGAGGCCCGTAAAGCGAGTCTGGGCCAGCCACGGATTGGATTCGGGTGCCGTCAAGATGTCGGTGGCAAACGCACCACCGTCAGCGCCGGTGATCATCGCTGTCGTTAACTTCTGACCCCATCGCGCCGGGCCGCCGAGAGTGAGTGGTTTGAGATCCTGGTCGGCGTTGGGGATGGCGGGACTCCGCGATGTCTGGATGTTCCCATTCCCGGATTCCGCGGATGTCCACGTCGTAAATCTCAACGGCTCGATTCCGGCAGGAATCGTCAACGTCAATCGACCATCCTGCGCTGACCAACTCAAAGGAACCGTGGACGGAGCAAAGCCAGCCAACAGTGAAGAATCCGCTGGCCCTGGACAATCTCCGCGGCGAACGTCTGCATGTTGCTTGTGACCGCCGACGTCGGGAATCGATTCGCCGTCGGCGGGTGCAGGGCCGAACCTTACGGCGGTGGCCAAAACTGCGTAAGGCTTTCCATCACCGGCGGCTAGCGCCGTGCCGCTCACAATTGCATTCTCTTGTTCGGCGATCTGCAGGGTCAAATCGCGGGTACGTGGACCGATGTTGAACGTCCTCAGGAAGGTCGGCGGAGGCTTATCATCGGCATCGAGCAACGACGGCGACTCCAGCACGTCCGTGCCGTCAATCGTATAGGAAAGCACAACCTGCTGCCCGTAATAATACACGCCGCGGAACTGTCCCCAGTCGCGGGGCAACGGACCGTACATCCGTCCGTCGCGACCGAGCACTCGCCGATCATCCGCAAACTGATGCGTGGCCGGATTTGCCCAACCGGGGCCAGTCGAGTTTGAAGCAATCACTGTGCCGGTGAGGTGAGGATGAATCTGATGCTCGCCGTTAAACTGGATGCCTCGCCAATCGATGAAATTCTGTTCGGCGCTCGGCGGATCCTGAGCACTCCACGCGGCTGCCATGCGCAGCGTGTCGGTATCGAACATCATCCAGTGGCGTCCGCGCGAAACGCCACCCGCGCCGGGATCGAGCCGCACGGCAATTCCTTTGTACGCGATGTTCTGAGCGGCACCAGGGACTTCATAAGTATGTGTCAGGCTCGGGCCATAATCCATCGCGTTCCACGGCTGGATCAGACTCGGTTCCGGACCGCGCGTGTCGCCTTTGGGAAGTCGCGCAACATACGCGGCATCAATGTCCACGAACTGCGCTGGATTGTGCGGCTTCAGGTGGGTTTCGCGGATGTAGTGAATCACGTCATATTTCTGCGATGGCACCATCCACGTTTGAGCAGCCATCAGCCCAAAGCCGCGCGTCAGCGTCTGGTACATCGTATACGGATCGCTGCCGTTACGAAATTTTCCCGAGGCGAATCGCAGTGATGTGGGCAACGAACCCGGTTGGTCTTTGGTGCCGTGACAGTTCATGCAGACACGCCGATAGATCGCTTCACCGCGCTGCAGCGAATCGTCGTTCCAGTCCGCAAGGAAACCGGCATGATCGATGTGCTGTTCATATTCCGGAACAGTAAACGTCAGCAGCGATGGCGATGGCTGCAGTTCTTTCGCCCGAGCGGCTCCGCCGTCGCGAATGTCCATGAGGTATCGCACCAGGTCGAAGAATTGCTGACGACTGGCCAGTTGATTCATCTGACCGGCAGGCATGATGGAGACCGTGTTCTGAACGATGTCTTCCAGATTTGTGGTCTTGAGAGTCACCTGTTCGCCGTTGCGAGCGGCATCCCGAATCACGAGCGTGTCCGGCGTGCGTTCGACAAGCAGGCCCACGATCGTCTGACCTTCACTGGTGACAGCCGTCACAGAATCGAAGCCTTTGCGAATGACTTTCGACGGCAGGAGCACAGATTCTACCAGTGATTCGTCCGTCACATCTTTCGCCAGCAATGCCAGATCCGGTCCTAACGACGAAGGCAGAGAGCCTCCCACGGAATGGCATTTGGAACAGGCCATCTGATGCTGAAAAAACACCACCGCCCCGCGCGCCGCATCGCCCTGCAGTCGCGACTGAGCAGCGAGGTCTGCGGCAACTGATTGTCGCAGTTCGTCGTCCAGTGTTTGAGAGAACGCCACGAGGCTGCAAGGCACAAAGCCCACCCACAGAAGAATGCAAACGCGAAGCATCATGGAGTCTTATCGAAGGGTGGATTTCAAGAAATCTGCGGGCACCTGGGAACTCGGACGGCGGATGAGTTTACCCAAACCTCCGCAGTCGGACAACGAGTCCACCTCGACACCCGACGGTCGGCCAGTTTGTGAATCTGCGACGAATGCCGTCTACCGCTTTCGGCTTTCGACTCGGTAATCCCGGAAATTCGCTGAGAATCCTCCGTCCCCGACGGTTTTCGTCGGGATTTGGGCTGGGACTGCTTCTGCGGGGTTGAAGTCCGCCTGACGTTTGCTGTAGTACGCGCATACGCACATGATGCGTGCAGACAACCTGCCGGAATTTCGGAATCGCCACAGCGGCAATCCGGTCAGGTGACGGGAATTGTCGAATTGGAACTCCAGGACTTCGGATCAATCGCATGCAGCGCATTTTTATCTCAGGAATCGGCGTCGTCAGTTGTCTCGGAAACGACCGACGCACATTCTGGAAAAATATCACATCCGCCCAGTGTGGCATTGACCGCCTGTTGGAACATGACATCCGCGAGATGGAAGTCGTGATCGGGGGCGAAGTGCGGAACCTGGACGCCAGCCGCATTAACCTCAACGACCTTGTCTCAACTCGCAAAATGGATCGCGCCAGCCAGTTCGCCGTTCATGCGGCTCACGAAGCACTGGAAGACGCCGGACTGCCAACCAAAGACGTCGGTGAAAACGCAGCTGTCATTATGGGCGCTGGTCTGGCTGGTCTTGAGACGTACGAAACGCAAATGGAGAAACTGTTCACCAAAGGGCCGTCGCGCGTCAGTCCATTCACGATCCCCATGCTGATGCCAAACGCGCCGCCGGGCAATATCAGTCTGGCATTCGGCGTGCGCGGAACGTGCTACACAACCAGCAGCGCATGTTCGTCTTCCGGACATGCCATGATCGACGCGATGGAATACCTGCGCCGCGGCGATGCGGACTTTGTCATCACCGGCGGGACTGAAGCGTCATTGACACGACTCGGTATTTCATCGTTCGTCAACATGAAGGCGATGAACAAGACGATGAATGAACGGCCAAAAGAATCCATGCGTCCCTTTGATGCAGATCGTGGCGGGTTCATCATGGCCGAAGGTGCATCGGTCCTGATCTTTGAAACCGAAGACCATCTGCGGCGACGCGGCGGCAAAGCATGGGGTGAAGTGCTTTCCGGGCGCTCAACGACAGATGCCTTTCACCTGGTTCAGCCCGATCCGGACGGACGTCAGGCAGTCAAAGCCATCAATTCGGCACTGCAGAAGGCCGGACTGAATCCCGCCGCGATCGCAGACGACGTCTACGTCAACGCACACGGAACGAGTACCGTCTATAATGATTCAATGGAAACGGTGGCGTTGAAATCCGTCTTTGGAACTGACGCGCGACGGCTGCATATCAGTTCGACAAAAAGTATGCTCGGCCACATGATCGGTGCAGCCTGCGCGATCGAAATGTCCGCGTGCGTCCTCGCGCTGACGACAGGAATTCTGCCTCCCACGATCAATTACACAACTCCTGACCCGGCCTGTGATCTGAACTACATTCCAAATACTGCCATCCAGAAGCGAGTCAAATACGCGATCAACAACAGTTTTGGATTTGGTGGCCACAACGTCTCGCTGGTGGTGGCCCGAGTGGATGATCCGACACTGCAACGGAATCCGGAAACGACCTGATGACCGGCGATTCGCGATCCCCTCTTTTCTGGGCACTCTGTGCCACGGTCCTGATCGTGGCCAGTGTGGTACTGCGCGCCGCGATGTGCTCTGCCGGATGGCGTGCGTGGGTGTGCTATCAGATTGCCGTCATCCACGGGACATTCTTTGCTCGCTGCCGAATGACGAACG
This sequence comes from Candidatus Kuenenia sp., assembly GCA_043737515.1. Taxonomy (GTDB): domain Bacteria; phylum Planctomycetota; class Planctomycetia; order Planctomycetales; family Planctomycetaceae; genus SXXK01. Next base: position 4,421 of record JAYTAK010000139.1, read on the forward strand.
TGTGTCCGTTTCCGGAATCCGGGCCGGCAATCATTGTGGCCAACCATACCAGTCCGGTTGATCCCATCCTGATCTGGCACCGTCACTTTGCTGAGTTTCGAAAGCCACGGCTGCGGGTGATTGGCTTTATGATGGCAAAGGAGTTTTACCAGAAACGAGGCATTATGAACTGGGTCTGCCGCGCGATGGAAAGTATTCCCGTGGCACGCAGCGGACAGGATGTGGGTCCAATTCGGGTCGCATTGAAACGTCTGGAGAGCGGTCACCTGCTGGGACTGTTTCCTGAAGGCCGCCTGAATCGGGAGAGTCCGGATGAACGACTGATCCCCGGCGGCACCGGTGTCGCATGGCTGGCCATCAAATCGAAGGCTCCGGTCATTCCGGTCTTCATTCACCACGCTCCGCGCGGCAAGACGCTGCTCGGCAGCTTTCTTATCAGAACGCAGGCGACGCTGACGTACGGAACACCGATTGACTTGTCTGCTTGGCACGATAAAAAGCCGGGGCACGAAGAACTGGCTGAGGTCACGGACCTGATCATGAAGACGCTGTCAGACCTCGGCGGCATCGGTTTCACACCGATCGACGCTCAGTGTGAACCGGGTCGCGCGTAGGCGGACGCTTCGAACTACTGTCCGTTCCGCTCATTCCGCGCAGGGCGGGAAACCGCCCATTGAAGAAAGCCTTGAATCCGAAGTGTAAGCTCTTCAGAATCAAGGCTTTAGGAAACAATCGCCCGCTTAGTTGTTGGGAATCTGCACTGCAATTGTGAGCGAGAATGCCACTTGGGTTCCATGATTAGTCTTCCCTTTTACGGACATGTGACCTCACCATTCTGGAATTGTTTAGACTGGAGAGATGGGTAAGAGCTGTTCGGAGACATGGGTAACAGATTTCTGTCAAGCTACTGGTCCTCGGAAAGAAGGGTTGGAATGGTTTGGAAAGAAGTGTCTTCGTTGTCTCAGCGAGAAGAGTTTGTCGTGTTGGCTTCGGTGGGAGCCCCGCTGATCAGAGTCGTGCGACGAGTGAGATTGCCATTGGCATCGTAGTCGTTGCTTGTGGTGCCATCGACCGACGAGATTTCCTGCAGCAACTGATCGTCGGCAAAGTATGTGTACTGGTAGGAAGCCAGCACCGCGATGCTTGGCACTGTCTTCGTGTGCGTGATGGAGGACAGTCGGCCAGCAAAATCCTGACCGTAATCTGATTTCACCACAACCATGGTCTGCGTCAGATCGGAGTACCGCGTAATCGTCTGCAAAGAACTGTCGGCTCGATAATCGAGTTTGACCGATTTGTTCTGCCAGTTCGAAAAATTCGTGGCCGACTGGTTCAGTTTAGTCAGCCGATTCAGGTAGTCGAATTCGGTGTAGTTCGTCGTGACCGTGATCAGCGACGCACCGCTGCCGGTCTGCTGCACCATCTGCGTCCGATTGCCGAACGCATCATACTGATATGTGAGTCTCGCAGCGGATTGGCCGGGCGTCGTGACGGTGTCGTAAACCTTGACGCGGTCCAGGTCATCGAGTGTGAAAGACGTGATATCCGGCACTGGCAAACAACGACTCCGGCTCAGGAGTGCGGTAGCTGATTGAGGAAACCAAGCAGCTCGGCAGGGCTGGCTGCAGATTGGCACAGATTCAGGAATTCTCGAAGTGACTGCGTTGAATGAACATCGGCAGCGCGAGCGACAATCGCTTGTGCCTCCTGCGGAAAACGCAGCTCAAGCACGACGCGAATTCCGGCGTGTAGGCCTTCTTCAAGTCCTTCCACTCGTCCTTCCACTCGTCCTTTCTGAAGTCCTGTCTCAAGTCCTTCCTGAATCCATTCTTCTGCGATTGTTGGCATCATTGATTCCTCTTGCTTATTCAGCGTGTTGCGAACGACTTCAATCAGTTGTTGGCGGTTGATCCGGTCGGTGCCATTCGAAAGGTAGACCAACGCAGCTCGGAGACACTCCAGGCCACGTCGCTCTTCTGTCAACTGAGCGAACAATTGTACGATCCCTGGCAACCTCAGCGGCAACTCTCGGCTGCGAATGTATTTTAACACGGTCAACGCCGCATTGTAGAGCACTTTTTCCTTCAATTCGCTGTCGGAATACTGACTCAGATCAATCAATTGGGACTCAAATTGAGGTACATAACACTGCATTTCGGGCGGTGCGTCGATGATATCCTGTATCGTGCGAGACGTGTTCCATTCCGTCTCTCCGTGATACAGAATCAAGGGAATAATCGGACTCAAGGCGACATTGTCCCGCTGCTGCGATTCCCAAATACGCACCATATACCGTAACAATTGAAACGGCGTCATGGGATCAGGAGAACTTTTGTGTTCCAGCAGGATATAGATCAAACCTGTTCGACCGTCCCGAAATCTCACCGAGTACAGCAGGTCCGAATGACTTTCCCTCAGTTCTGCATCAACAAACGAGCCTTCAGCCAGTACCAGTGAATCCATGTCCAGGATTGCAAGGATTTGCTTCTTCAGTTTGCTGGCAACAAGTCCTCGCGCTGTCTCCGGGTCGGAAAAAATACGCTTCACAAACGTGTCGTGCGGATTGGCTCGCTGCTTGTCTTTCATGGCTCTGCGTGTCTCTCTGCGACCGACATCGGTGTTGATCATCTGGCTCAAGTCTGCTGTGCTGAGTCAGTATACCAGTATCCAATGCGTCCAGCTCAGAAGCAAGTGTCTCGCCGCCAACCGCCCCCTGCTTCGTAACGGTCCCGTACACGCTGTCAAACTTGGCGTCGGTAAAGATGGACTATTCCTCCAAAGTCTCGCAATTTATGCATCTCTTGTTTGTCAGGTACATGGCACCGGCATCCTGTAATTGATCTTCGTGCTGAAAATGCCCAGCGAAGAAGTCCCCGTATTGGCCGTCAATGGATCGGGGTTTTGACGCGATTAACAAGGTGCTGTGTCCCCCCCGGATTTCCGTCCCCTCCGGATTTTCCTCCCTTAGTTTCCCTCCCAAGTGTCGGCACCTCAGACAACATATTCTATTCGATTGATCAGTAACGTGTATGCCTCGTAACTTGGGTCGTTGGCATAAACGATTAAACCGTCACCGTTGTCGAATCGAATCTCAAGCGTTCCATCAGATTGGCACTCTGCGTGTTCGATGTTTGTGCCAATCACACGGAGAATAGTTGAAGAGTTGAGCGGAAACTCTTGAATCGGTGCGTCTGTAATAGAATCGCTTCGCTCGAATCGGAATGGACATGCAATGCTTATCCTGTCTTCGTTGTCAAACGTCAAATGAGCAACATATTTCCCAATGGATATCAGCTCAATGCTACGGCCAACCAACTTGGCAATCACATCCGGTGGGGGTGGAGGATACATAGTTTAGTTGTCAAATGGTCCAGTGTAACCGTTAGGAAATTCAACATGAGTGTCTGGATGTGGCCCTGGCTTCATCGTTCGCGGGTCAATACGCTGCCAGCCTTTTCCATCAAATTTTTCAATCTTCCAGTACCCATCTTTATACTGTTCCGTTGGCTTGCCACGAAATAGCCGTGTGCCATGGGGAAGAGTGGGTGGAGGCAATTGGGGCGGATTTGTTGGTGGTTGAAACTTCGGCGTCGGTTTTGCCCCACTGTGCGGAGCGGGAGTACCATATGGTTTTTCCGTAGCCATTGTCACTCATTGACGGCATTTTAATTCTGGGATTGCTGCCAGAAGTAGAAGTTCCCGCGCCGGGCGTTGGTGTCACCGCGGGTGTGCCATTTGCTGTGTGCCAAGTTGTTTCGCCTTGCGATGTGACCGGGCGTTCGCCTTGCGATGTGACCGGGCGATTGTTGCTTAGAGCGTGGCTTCTGACGCTTTCGTGAATAGCCTGCCCTTGTGCTTTTGGAATTGAATAGGCACCACCAGAAACAAACAGGGTGTGTTGCCCGAATCCTGACTGGCCAAATACAAGCTCGGCGTATTGTCCTTTGCGAAGCAGCATGTTCCAGTGGTCAATTTCCGGGACCCCTGTTGCCTCCTGAATTTGCTGCGGGCGAATTCTATTCGAATCACCGCCCGCTTCAATTGTCGGACCCATCAGATTGCGTTTTGGGCGTATGATCAAACCTGATTCAGGCTCAACGAAATGTGTGCGAAGCTCCCGATCCGCGACCAATCCGACGTTAGAGTAATACCTCTCACCGTATTCCTGGCCATCGACGTTGTTGGAAAATGTCCCTGCACGGACCGTCATTCGATTCGAATATACTGTTGCGCCAGTTTCCGGGTGCGTCGTTACCGTAGAAAGTGGAGTCAATTCAGTTTGGTCTGCCCTCGTGTAGCCTTGATTTGAAAACCACACATCCCAGTTATCCGGAGCATCCCATAGGTCATTGTGGTACCTGACGATGTCAAGTGGAGCGTAGTACGTGGCGGGTTCTCCGTCCTGGCCGATCACCGTACGTGACACCCAGCGTTGCCCTGAACTCTTCGGTAGGGAATAAGGATCATCCGGATTAATTCGACCGAACGAGACAATTCGACCGACGTCTTCACTTCCAAACCACGAATTATTTTTCAACGTTCCATGTACTTTAGTGTTCAGTAATCCGCCCGGAACGACGATGTCAAATACTTCGTCGTCTGAACCTGTCGACTCATCATCGATGACCTGTTCGTGTCCGACTTGCCGAATCTGCGACTGTGCCCGCACCTGAATCGGCGTCGGTCGCAGCGCCTCCAGCGTCGCCTTCGACGTTTGGTACGCAGCCACAGCTTGGGTGCCGGTGTTCCAGATGCCGTTCGCAATGCTCAGGGACCGCAGAGCTTGCTGCAGGCCGCGGTCGCCGGAACTGGCGACCGACGCTCCGCCGACGGCGAGATTGAGGCCGACGCCGAAGCGTTGGGCGGCCGAGGCGTTGGGGTTGAACAGGGTGCTGCCGTGGTTGGTGACGTGGAAGAGGCTCGACAAGGTGCCGTCGCCGATGGTGTTGCCCGAGGCGATTTCATAGCCGGAAATCAGGCCGCTCGCACGGCTGAGACCACGACCGATGCCGCTGAATTTTGTCGCACCATAGAAGCCGCCCGTGACAGCAGCGGCGGCTCCCAGGAAACGGCTGAATGTGCCGTTGCCGATTTGGTTGCCAGAAAACACTTCGTACGAATTCACCGCTCCGGATGCAAAACCCAGTGAACCTGTCACAAGTCCCATGCCCGCCAGACTTCCCGTCGCCAGACCGAGTCCCAGCATCCCGCCGGATGCGAGTGTGCCTGCAACCAACAAGCCTTTCTGGATATTGCCGTTGTCCCATTGCTTCTCAACGAAATCACCGACGTCTTCGAAGGCGTTGCCGATCTGCTTGAGAGCCTGACTGAACCACGACAGACCGCTCGGGTCCGCGTTGTTCACCGGATCATTGGCTCCGTAGCGACTTAAGTTCGTATCACCAGCCCCGAACCGCAGCGGGTCTTCGCCGATGAACTTGCCGCCGACCGGGTCGTACCAGCGGGCTCGAGCGTAGTAGAGCTGGCTGTCCGCATCATAAGACAACCCGCTGAAGAACTGGTCGTAGTCAACCGTCGGTCCGGTTTGAGACGTGATCTTCCCGAAGCTGTCGATCCTGCGATGATCGAGCACCACGCCCGCCGTTGAGATCACATCGCGAGCGGCTCCCGTGCGATCTTCCAGCGGCCAGAGCACGCCGCTCAGCACCGTCTGATCGGCAAACACCTGATCCAGAGCACTGCCGCTGAAGTACTCATGTTGAATGGCCCCGGTCGCGTTCATCACGGCGACAAGCTGATCGCCGTCGTAGACGTAGTTCTCCACGACTGTCGTCTGACCGGGCACCGTCAGCGTCTTGTTGATGCGGTTGCTGGAATCGTCATACGTGTACGCCACGGTTTTCGCCAGCGCCGCCGTGCCGTTGACAGGAGCGTTGAAGAATTCCACCTTCGTGAGCTGATTGCGATGGTCCCATGCATACTGGACGTAGGCTCCGGTCGGAGCCCCGCTCACCAGCGTCGTGCGGCGGGTGAGATTGCCATTGGCATCGTACAGAAACGCATACGTGCCATCGTTCAGAATCCGATTGCCCTTGCCGACGACCGTCGAACCCACAATCCGGTTGCCCGTCTTGTCGTAAACATAGGCTTCGCTGGTGCCCGCCGTTTTCGTGCTGGTGACGAGCTGACCGTAGGCGTCGTAGTCGTTGTTCGTCGTGCCATCGACCGACGAGATTTCCTGCAGCAACTGATCGTCGGCAAAGTACGTGTACTGGTAAGAAGCCAGCACCGTGCTGCTTGGCACTGTCTTCGTGTGCGTGATGGAGGACAGTCGGCCAGCCTGATCCTGCGTGTAATCTGATTTCACCACAACCGTGGTCTGCGTCAGATCGGAGTACCGCGTGATCGTCTGGATGGAACTGTCGGCTCGGTAATCGAGTTTGACTGATTTGTTCTGCCAGCTCGGAAAATTCGTGGCCGACTGGTTCAGTTTGGTCAGCCGATTCAGGTAGTCGTATTCGGTGTAGTTCGTCGTAACAGTGATCAGCGACGCCCCGCTGCCGGTCTGCTGCACCATCTGCGTCCGATTGCCAAACGCATCATACTGATACGTGAGTTTCGCAGCGGATTGGCCGGGCGTCGTGACGGTGTCGTAAACCTTGACGCGGTCCAGATCATCGAGTGTGAGTGATGTCTCACCCAGGATCTGGCCGGTGGCCGGATTGGTCTGCCGCGTCCAGTTGCGACGGCTGTACATGTCGTACCAGTTCTGGATCTGCGACACAAACGCCACCCCCGTACCGCTCGGCTGCAGCCAGTGTTCCAGCAGCACGTTGTCGAGATTGTCACGCACAAACTGAGTCCGGTAGCCTCGACGATCCGTCACGGCGAAGATGTTGCCGACCA
>JAYTAK010000140.1:0-4890 GCA_043737515.1 Candidatus Kuenenia sp.
ACGGCCATCCTGTGAGGACGTTTCCTTTGTAACTGCCGCAGACAGAACTGCAACTGAGCTACAAAAACAAGATTCTGGAAGATACTAGGCTTTGACTTCCCGAGTGCGGACGCAGAGCGCGGAGTGAGGTTCCGGGTTGAGCGGAGTGGGCTGGTGGCGGCAGGGTGGCCGGGGTTGGAGAGCGGTAGCTCGAAACCCCGGTGCGTGGTTGATGAGTGTTCGGTGGGACGGCAGGGGGCTTCAGTCCTTCGAAAACGTGCAGACAATCCGGGGTTTCCTTCGCGTTGCTCAGTCCAACCCCGGCCACCCCGCCGTTTATTCGACCGACTTGAACACAGAAGCCCGCAACCAGGATTAACGACGAGCCCCGGCGTATTTCATTGGCAGCCATGCCCCGTTTTGCTGGCTGCTGGCAACGCACTGCTGAATGAAGTACATGCCTTCAGCCCCGTCATACACGTTGGGATAGATCGTATTCTTCTGCTCAAAGGCGGCCCCGGTGGCTCGATCCACCATTGCGTCATAGGCGAATCGATACACGTTGGCAAAGGCCTCAAGAAACGCTTCCGGGTGGCCAGCCGGCAGACGACACGCGGCTTTGCCCATGCTGTTCATGTGCGGGGCATTCGGATCGCGTGTGTACATCTGATGCGGCGAACCGTTGCGGCGCACGATCATCACGTTTGGTTCTTCCTGACGCCACGACAGCGCGCCTTTGGTGCCATCGACTTCAATGAACAAGTCGTTCTCGCGACCGTGTGAAATCTGGCTGGCCGTCACTGTCCCCAGCGCGCCGTTTTCGAAGCGCACGACGGCATGGCCGTAGTCGTCCAGTCGTCTTCCTTCTGCAAAGATCTTCAGATTGCAGGAGATGTCAGCCGGAATCAGACCGGTCATATAGCGTCCGAGATTGAATGCGTGCGTTCCGATATCGCCAAAGCAGCCCGCCGCTCCGGACTTTTTGGGATCGGTGCGCCACGCTGCCTGTTTCTGATCTTCAGACTCCAGCCGGCTGCGCAACCAGCCCTGAATGTAGTTGGAACGGACGGCATTGATGTCCCCCAGTTCACCGTTCAAAATCATTTCGCGTGCCTGCCGCACCAGCGGGTAGCCGGTGTAGTTGTGGCTGACCGCAAATACGACGCCGCTCTTTTCCACAGCTTTGACGAGATCTTCCGCCTGTGCAAAATCAAATGTCATGGGCTTGTCGCAGATGACGTTGAACCCGGCTTCCGCCACGGCCTTCGCGATCTCGAAGTGCGTGTGATTCGGGGTCGCCACGCTGACGAAATCGATCCGCTGATCCGCAGGCAACGCCGTTTCCTTCTGAATCATTTCCGCTACGGAACCATACGCCCGCGATTCCGGAATGTCATAGGACGGGGCACTGGCTTTCGCACGAGCGGCATCGGATGACAAGGCTCCGGCCACCAGAGCGGCACGGTTGTCCAGTACAGCGGCCGTGGCATGAACGCGACCGATAAAAGCCCCCTGGCCTCCGCCGACCAGCGCCATTCGCAGTTTGCGATTGAGTTTTCCGTTGGTTGTGTCTGACATTTTATTCGCCCTCGCGTCGATATGAATAGTGGATAATGTGCATTCAGAATGGGGGAGCATAATGGCAGCACGAACAGCCGACAACTGACCGCCCGTGCGATCGCTCCCATTGTTGCGACCGGTTGCAGCGATTGTGCAAAACGCATCAATTCCGCAGCCTGCGAATTTTTGTTGCGTCCGCAGCACATGCAAACCCGCAGTCGAATTCAGAATTGAAGAAGATTAGTGGCCTAGTGTTGGGATGCACTCCATGCACGATCTTCGCGACTTGCGTCGATGCCGCAGCAAAAAAGGTTCAGACTTCCAGGATAAAGTCATGTCTTCAATGATCAATACTCCGGCAAACTCAGTCCTTGATGAGATTCGATCGACGATCGCTTCATTTGAATCGCTGCGAACTGCCGGCACAGGGCGCGGCGGTGTCAGTTCGCTGGCTAACAATCCACTGGTGGCCGTGGCTGAACCAGTGCCGATGCACATCAACGTTGCGCGAAGAATGGATCGAACGGAAGGGGTAGTGAGCGATTCGTCCATTTCCGGTGAGGCAGGTACAGCAGAGACGCCGATCACTGCGACCGAAAATGCGCCACCGCGAAGGTCAATTCTCGACGACATCTTTCCGATCCAGGAATCGATTCTCATCAATCCGCCGGCATCGGCTGAGGCGATGAAAACGCCGGAGGCCAGGAATGCCGGTCCGCGAATCACCAACATTCGGACCAGCGACAAGACAGCAAAGATCATGATCGTTGACGACGAACCGCTCAACGTCATGACATTTCGCCAGCATCTGAAGCTGGAAGGCTACGAAAACTTCGTCACCACAAGTGACGCCCGTGAAGCGCTGCATCTGATACGTCAGGAACGACCGGACGTGTTGCTGCTGGATATCCGGATGCCTGAAATCAGCGGTCTGGATATTCTGCGAGTGATCGGACTGGATCCCGTGCTCCAGCATACTCCTGTATTGATCCTGACGGCTGCGTCAGACCCAGCGACGCGCAAACAGGCACTGGACCTGGGAGCGAGCGACTTTTTGCAAAAGCCGATCGAACCGAACGAACTGATTCCCCGCGTCCGCAACGCGATTGTCATCAAGAAACATTTCGACATGGCGTCCAGTGAAGCGGCGCGTCTGGAACAACAGATCGAACGTCGCACACGTCAACTGGAAGCCACTCGTCAGCAACTCATTCTGTGTCTGGCTCGTGCCGCCGAACATCGCGACAACGACACGGGCAACCATGTGATTCGCGTGGGTCGCTACACGACGATTATCGCCCGGCAAATGGGGTATCCGGAAAATCGTCTGGAAATGCTGGAGCAGGCCGCACAACTTCACGACGTCGGTAAAATCGGCATTCCGGATGCGATCCTGTTCAAACCAGGAAAACTCGGACTGGATGAATATGATCTGATGAAAAAGCACTGCGCGCTGGGACGCCAGATCATTGAACCGATCTCCGAAAAGGAATGGAACATCCTGAAAACGCACACGCGAATCGGGGAAAGCATGTTGCATGTGCGTTCGTCATCATTGCTGATGCTGGCCGCACGGATTGCTCAGACGCATCACGAACGCTGGGATGGTCTCGGCTACCCGTTGGGCCTGCTGAAAGAAGATATCCCTCTTGAAGGCCGCATCGTCGCTGTGGCCGATGTGTTCGACGCCCTCTCCAGCAAACGTCCGTACAAGGATCCGTTTCCGCGTCAGAGGTGTTTCGATATTCTGCGCGAAGGACGCGGCACGCAGTTCGACCCGGCCGTCATCGACGCATTCTTCGACTGCGCCGACGAAATCGTCGAGATTCAGCTCCTGCTGATGGACGAAGAAGACCGCATTCCGAAAGGCGATTGGGAGTTCATCGCGCAGGCCGCCGTGGCGACAGTGTGAACTGAATCATTGCGACCTCCCCCGGTGCTTTACGTTGCGTATGGAGGAAACAGCCGACGCATGCCATGCACGAGCACGACCGACAGGAAAAAGAGATTGCGTAAAAACACGACTGGAAAGTTCAGCCCGATTGGTTTTTGTGCAATGCCATCATTGGTGGCTGCGTCTAGCTGACATGCCAGCCGACGCATCCAGGTGATCGACCGAGGCCATTCACACATCGTTGAAATCCATTCCTGCGGGATACCAGATTCACCGGTCGCCGTTCCAACAATGCCACCGACAATCGCCGCCGTCGTATCTGTATCACCGCCACAACGTATTACCGATGTGACTGCGGATCTGAAATCAAGAGGATTCGACAGCCATGCGTGAATAGATACCGGGACCGTATCATAGGTGTAGCCCGACACGCCATGCTCATGACCGTTGTTGGCTGCGAAGTCGAAAGTCGATTCTCGGTTAGCAACGCTGATCACGACATCGCGCAGCAGTGAAATCAGTTCCGCCCCGTCAGAACCAATGATCGTTGCAAGCTGCTCTACAAATTGCTGTCCGTCAATGGCGGTTTCCCTGCGAGCAGTAAACGCCGCCAGAGCGACCGCGATTGCACCGTATTCCGCTTTGACGTCGGTGTGCGTGATCCGTGCGGACGCCCGCACAAATGCGACCATCACACCGACGTCGTTGAGTGTGGCACCAAAAATTGCCGATCTCATCGCCGGGCCATTTCCCGCAGAGAATACGCCGCTGTATTGGGGAGAGACTCCACACCAAAGTTTGAGACATGCACGCAGCGTGGCTCGCCCGATGCCCGCCGGAATTGCCGCAAACCACCACCGCAGACGACGAGCAAAGTCCCGGGTAAAGATGTCGATGTCAAAGTTTGAGGCGATGAGAGACTGAGCCACGATACAGGTGTGTTCCGTGTCGTCGGAGACCATCCCGCGTCCCAGCATAAACCGATGCCGATCAGGTGGGCCCAGCAGGCGATTCAGTCGCCGTCGTGACACACCTTCGTATGGCAATCCCAGCGCATCGCCCACGGCTGTGCCGAGGAGACAACCAACGATCGGCAACTCAGTCATTTTTTCTGAAGCCTCTGACATTTTCGTAGTCGTCCGCGTGAGGTCTGCCACTGAATTACGATGCTGCGCATCCGCTACGGGTTGACGACGAATGAATCCTGCAAGACGAGTTCCGCAAGTTTTTCGCCAATCATCACCGTTGGAGCGTTTGTGTTTCCCGACGTGACGGTCGGCAGGATGGAGGCATCTGCAATTCGCAGACCTTCGATCCCGTGGACCCTGAGTTCGTGATCCACGACACTCAAAACATGACCCGCCAGCAGCAGGTGATCCTGCAGATTGAGGTTCCATGCCAGCCATTAAAAAAGTAAAGCCTGCATCTGAGCAGGATACCGTACTACTTTCGTTTTT
>JAYTAK010000141.1:0-2095 GCA_043737515.1 Candidatus Kuenenia sp.
TTCACTTTCGCCACGCATCGCATAGTTCAGATACGTCGCACGCGGATTCAGTGCGGCCTCTGGTACGTTGGTAATCACCGCACGCTGACTGCTGCTGAAAGCCGTGACTTCGGTCTTCACCACAACCGTCTTCGAGCGGTTTTCCCTGCCATGTTCCACACTCAAATCCTTCAACCGTCTGTATACTCATCCCTGGCCTCGCTGTGTTTCCGTAAGTTGAATCTTGACAACAACTTCTACGCAGCGATGGCCTCTTCTATTTGACCATTGATGAATAATCCGGGTTAAACGAAAAACATCTCATCCGTAGCCGTGTTATTTGTAAGTGAGATTCTTCTTAATCGAACCACTCATCCGCCGGATCGAACTTCGGCAACACAATAATGAGCACCGTCATGCGGCCCACCGCGCGGTGACGGACTCCAGGCGGGATGACAATGCACTGGCGTTCGCGGATCGGAATAATCTCATCGTCCAGTTCCATCTGAGCGTCGCCGTCGCACTTAAGAATGAAGTACGTCTCCGTCAGCGTCTTGTGATAATGTCGCTGAGCATTCTCAGAGATTTCAGTAATATGCACCGTGCCGGGGAATTCAGCGATATCCGCAAACGCTCGCCGAGCTGTTCCGCAGGGGCATGGCACGCCGACGATCTCCGAAAAATCCGCGAGTTTCCAGCGGCGATGTGCCGGGCTTGTCTGCTCATCCATCGAATTTCGTGATTCCGTAATTCAGGGAAGGAATGCAAAACCGCCTGCACATCAATGTGCAGGCGGTTGAAGAACTGTCAATTACGACACAAGGCTAGTCCGGGCTAAACTCGCCTCGCTCCCAATCATGCACTACAACGGCCGGACGACGGAAATCGGTCGTAAGTAGTCATTCAGCGTATCGGGGCTGATCACTCCGCCGCCCATGCCGCTCTTGCCGACGCCGCCATACGGTACGCCATGCACGATCACGTTGTGAGCGTTGATCCAGCCGTTGCCAGCAGTGAATGCCTCGGCGACTCGGGCACATCGCTGCAGGTCGCGTGACCAGACGCTGTTGCCGAGCCCGTATTCCGTATCATTCGCCAGCCGCAGACCCTCTTCTTCATTCGAAAAAGGAGCGAGGAACGCAACGGGACCAAAGATCTCTTCACGCGCAGCGACATTGTTGAGCGAACCCGCCAGCAGCGCCGGTTTTACATAGAATCCTTTTTTACCCGGAATCTGTGCTTCTCCGCCTTCAAGGATCAGGTCGGCTCCACCAGCCACTCCCTTCTGCAGATAGCCCAGCACACGAGCCCGCTGCTTGGCACTGACAAGAGGCCCCATCTGCGCTTCGCGGTCCATCTGATAGCCGATCTGCACCGACTTCATGCGCAAGATGCACTCATCCACAAAGTCGTCGTAGATGTCGCGCTGGATCAGCCAGCGCGTGGCGTCGCAGCAGACCTGTCCGCTGTGGAACGTGATCGCCTGCACGAGCTTCTCTGCCGTTTCCTGAATGTCCACATCGTTGAAGATCACCGCGGCACCCTTGCCGCCGAGTTCACACTTCACGGGAATCAGGTTGCGTCCGGCAGCTTCCGCCACCAATCGACCGACTTCTGGTGAACCGGTGAAACTCATGCGACGGAGTTTCGGATTTTGCGACAATGCCGCGCCGGCCGTTTCACCAAGCCCCGTAACCACATTCAGCACACCGGCAGGCAGCAGTTCAAGTTCTTCAACGACCTTGCACAGGTAAAGTACCGACAGCGGCGTGTCTTCCGCAGGCTTCAGCACACAGGTGTTGCCAGCCGCCAGCGCTGGCGCGAGTCCCCAACCAGCGAGTAGAAACGGGAAGTTCCAGGGAATGATGAACCCACACGCGCCCCATGGATGACGTGAGACCCATGCTTCATGATTTTTGACGGCAATCACCTGACGATAATTGACGGCTTGTGACAGGTCCGCAAAGTACCGAAAAGTATCAATGAAGTTCTGAATATCTCCGACCGCCTGAGAATAAATCTTGCCACAGTCCAGTGCTTCGATGGTGGCGAATTCGTCGCGACGAGCTTCGACAGCATCCGCGATGCGATGCAGACACGCCGCCCGTTCGGCAAC
>JAYTAK010000142.1:0-2094 GCA_043737515.1 Candidatus Kuenenia sp.
CAGCACCGGCCCCCAGCGGCGCACGATGTCTTCTTCGCTTGTCGCATCGGCCGACAGCAGAATGATGATGCCGGGCATCACGGGACTTGCATCCGACGAAGACAGGACAACACAGCGACCGCGTTCTTCAAAGTTGAATTCGCGGCGCGCAACACCGTTTGTAGTTGTCGCAACTGCGGGATTGTCTGCCGGATCAGCGTTGGCGTCCGCCGCGACAGGAACCGCAGCTTTCGCACCGGATGATGGCCGTGACTGCTGAATCTGTTTGAGCACCCCATCAGACAATGCAATGACACTCTCCGGACGACTCACCGCCGTGATCTCTGCCGTCTGTGTTTTCGTGTCGCCCGGAATACGGTATTCGATCTTTGACACGGAGCCCGGCACGAGTTCATCGACCGCGATCGCCAGTTCAGCGAGCGATGTTGTGCGCGCGGCGTTGAGCGACAGGACTTCGATTCCGGCCGGGACGTCTTTTTCCGCAGTCGGCGCACCGTTGACGACGATCAGCGGCACTGAATCGCTGTCATCCTTACCCGCGCCGGCATTCTTCTGCAGGATTTCGGGAAGCGCGATCCGAGGAATATCGAGGGGTTGTTTCTGTCCGTCCTCGCCATCGCCACCTTCGGCGCCTTCTTTGGTCGCGTCCTTCGCTTTTTCATCAGCCGGGACGTCCACCGCTGCCTGCCTGGCCAGTCGAATGGGCAGCAGTCCCAAATACCCTTGCGCCGCACGCGGCAGAGATTCCGCAAGTTCAACAGTCGCACTGATGTCTACTTCGCCACGTCGCAACGTCAGGATGACTGAATCGCCGGCATAGTGCCGTGCGAGTGATTCCATCAGGATGCTGCTGCGTTCCACCGCCAGACCGTCAATCGCCAGGATTCGATCTCCCTTGAGCAGTCCGGCGCGTTCCGCCGGACTGCCGGGCGATACACGATCGACGACGACGTCCGTATCGAATGCTCCTGTGGGCACGAGGCGGATACCGATTCTGCCCGGTTTCAGATTCTGGCCGGAACGCAGTCTGGCCGCCGAAGCGAGCGCGTCTTTGAGCGGAATCGCGAAGCCAATGCCGGAATCGTACCATTCAATTCCGGAAGTCGCTGAACCGCCACCGCCGCGGGGTGACAACGGCACAAGAATGCCGACAATCGCGCCATTCAGAGAGACGAGCGGTCCACCGTAGTTGACGGGCGACACTTTCGCATCCGTCTGAATCGCCATCCCATGAATGCGATTCAACGCGCTGATAATGCCCACGGAAACGCTGGATGATTCAGCCGCATAGAATCGGCCCAGGGCGATCGACCACTGCCCGACTTCAACCGCGTTGGTTTCGTCGGCCACGGCAGGAGTCCAGCGACCTTCCTTTGCTTTCAGCAGCACGATGCGTCGCACACTGTCTGTCGCCACGACTGTCGCATTCGTCCGCTTGCCGGACTGATCCTCGACCAGCACCGCTTCCGGATTCCCTTCCAGCGCAAATTGACTTGTCAGGATTTCTCCGTCCTCAGAGATCACGATCCCGGTCGTCACGAGGGAGCGCACAGCATCGCCGTCGATCGACTGTTCACCGCCGATGACGCGCAAACGCACAATCGACGGTTCGACTTTGCGAATGGCCGCCTGAACAGCCTCTCCGAGGTCGTCGCCGGGTGTCGGCTGACAAGACAGCACGGGAAGCATCAGGCCGAGCATGATGCAACTGAATCTCAAGGTTTTCATAAATCGTTCAACCCGTGGTCAAAGACCATGTCGTTTCATCATTGCGGCGTACCGCGATCAATCACAGCCTGACTCAGAGTCACCGCCTCACCGCCGTCATCTGCAGATCATCCAGATCCAACTGACCCTGGGCTCCATTCAATCCGATGCGAATGATCAATTCCTTCGCATTGGGCGGAACGACGACGGTTGATTTCGCATTCTGCCAGTCAAAGCTGCCTCGCCATTTTCCCAGGACCGTGGTCCCGACCTCCCGACGGATGTTATCGTAAAAATGCACCACTACACCCGCCTGTTCCGCAATTTTCTCGCCCGGCACGATGGCGTTGCAGCGCACCCAGTAGTTCAGTTGCAGCGTTCCGATCG